>JAFAPF010000281.1 GCA_019247245.1 Rubrobacter sp.
CTACGACCGCGGCGCCTAAAGAAGCAAGCTCGAGGGGGGTAAAGACTAGATCGAGCGGGTGGCCGAGTAGAGGTCCGAGGAAGACCAGGATCGGAGTTACGAGAAGGGCGACCTGCAGCGAAGAGCCCAAGGAGATGGCCATCGAGAAGTCCATCTTATCCTTATAGGCGAGCTGGACACCCACGACGTGCTCAGCAACGTTGCCAACTATAGGGACAAGGATCACGCCAATGAACAGCTCCGAGATCCCTAGCTCTTCTACCAGGGGTTCTATGGTCTCGACGAAGACTTCCGAGACGTAGGCAACGGCTGCGGTCGTACCCCCGAGCAGCCCTAACGAGACCACCTTCCCGAACTCCGGCTGCTGCTCCTCACCCCCGGGTTGTTCCTGCCGGCGGAGGTAGAAGAGCAGGTACAAGGCGTAGAGAACGAGTAGCACCACCGCCACGCCTATACTCAAATACTCCGTCGACCACGCCCTCGTCCCCTCGGCCGGATCGACGGTGGCGAAGACGGTCGGTAGCGCGAGCCCGGCAGTGACTATAGCGAGCATTGCAGCGTTCGCACCGGCGATGGTCGTAGAGAAGCTCTGCGTGCCGTTCTTGAGGCCGCCTAACAGTATGCTTGCTCCAAGCACCAGGAGGACGTTGCCGATGACCGAGCCGATGATCGAAGCCTTCACCACGCCTGTGAGGCCAGCCGAGAGGGCGAAGATGGTGATGATGAGTTCGGCAGCGTTGCCGAAGGTGGCGTTGAGCACGCCGCTGATGCGTGGGCCCGCGTGGTAGCCAACGCTCTCGATGGCTTGTCCGAGGAGCCAAGCCAGGCCTATAAGTGCAAGGGAGGTTAGCACAAAGAGGAGTAGGACCGGCGCATGCAACAGCTGCGCGGTGATTGCCACAATGGTGAGAGCAGCCGTTATGCCGTAGGCGATCCTGTGTACCAACACGTCCTCCTCGTCCGGATAAACACGGCGGGTATCTTATAAGATACTCAGGCCGGGAATTCGAGAATCGGGAGAGACCTTTGATCGACTACCATCTACATGTCATAGCCCACGGGGACCGCCCGATGACGGTGGAGAATATCCTCGCCTACTGCGAGGTTGCCAAAAAGCGTGGCATCCGCCAGATGGGCATCACCGAGCACGACCGTTACCTCGACGATATAGACCTCGCCGCTTTCCAGGAGGCTCGAGAGAAGTGTCGGGATGTAGAGTTGCGTCTGGGTATCGAGGTAGACTTCGTGCCCGGCAAAGAGGAGCAGATGGACCTCTTCGCCACCGCGTTCCCCTACGACTACGTGATAGGGAGCGTCCATCGAGTCGGGGGTGAAGAGGTGGACCGGGCGGAGAATCAGGAGGTCTACGAGAGGTGGGAAACCTACGACCTCTATGAGGCATACTTCAAGAACGTGCGCGAGGCCGCTCTCTCGGGACGCTTCGAGGTCTTGGGTCACCCGGACCTTATCAAGATCTTCCGTCACTTCCCCGACCAGGACGTCACCCCGATGCTTGAGGAGACTGCCGACGCCGTGGCTGAATCGGGCATCGTTGTGGATGTGAACGCGGCGGGCCTGCGCAAACCTATCGCTGAGGTCTATCCCTCCCGGGGATTGCTTGAGATGTTCCGCCGACGGGGTACCTCGATAATACTCTCCTCTGATGCTCATGCCCCCGATCAGGTCGCTTTAGGCTACGATAAGAGCCTGAAGCTCGTTTACGATGTCGGCTACCGAGAGGTCGTCACCTTCAAGGACCAGGAGCGCGGCAAGCTGCCGCTATGACCAAAGAGCTTTTTCTCAAGGATGCCTACGTAAAAGAGTTCGTCGCTAAGGTGGCCAGGCACGTTGGCCGGGAGGTGATCCTCGACGGCACCGCCTTCTATCCCGGCGGCGGAGGTCAGCCGGCGGATAAGGGTGCTCTTGGCGTCGGTCCGATCCGGGCTGCCGTGGTAGACGTCCGGCGCGAGGGAGGTGACATCGTTCACGTCCTCGACGTTACCATCCCTGGCACCGTCCGGGAGCTTAACGGGGAGCTCGACTGGGAGTGGCGCTATGCGCACATGCGCTATCACACCGCCCTGCACGTCCTGTCTGGTGTGATCTGGCAGAACTTTGAGGCGAAGGTGACCGGTGGTCAGCTGCGTATCGACCGCGCACGGATGGACTTCTCGTTCCCGGGCGAGTGGACGTCTAGCATCGTCGATGAGATAGAGCGCCTGACGAACGAGGCACTCGCCGGGGGACGCCCCGTGAGGATCTACGAGCTTCCCCGCCAAGAAGCGCTTAAGAAGCCGGATCTCATCCGGACGCAGATTAACCTCGTTCCAGAGTGGGTGAAGGTGGTGCGCATCGTGGAAATCGAAGGCGTAGACGCCCAGACCGACGGTGGCACACGAGTCGCCGACACCCGAGAGGTAGGGACTTTGAGGATCACAAGCCACAAGAGCAAGGGTCGCCAGAACAAAAGGGTAGAGTTCGTTCTAGAATGAAAGGTAAAATTCGTTCCGAAATGAGACGTTCGATGGCCATCCTGGCGGTTTTGTTTGCTTCGCTGCTTCTCGTAGTCGGCTGTGGTGAGCAAAAGAACGAGTCTTCATCCGAGGCTAGCGCCCCACCGACTACAGGGCCCGAAGCCTTACGTAGGTCCAGCGTGAGCATCACCAATACCGAGGGCGAAATGGTGGTCGTGCGTGTGGAGGTAGCTACTACGACCGCCGAGAAGCAAAGGGGACTTATGGGGCGGACTGCTCTAGCGGAGGATGCGGGTATGCTCTTTGTCTTCGACCGAGAGCAACAGCTCTCGTTCTGGATGAAAGATACCTTAATCCCCCTCTCCATAGCGTACATAAACGAGAGCGGGCGTATCGTGGATATCCAAGACATGCAGCCGCTTGACGAGACCCCTCACCTCTCCGCCGAGCCCGCCAAGTATGCCCTGGAGGTCAACCAGGGCTTCTTCAAAGAGCAGGGTGTAGAAGTAGGAAACAAGGTGAGTTTGCCTGGAGAGTGAGACATAGCGGCGGGGTAACCCCCGATCAGGCAATGCTTTGCTAAAAAACCAACGTTTTTCCTCCTATCGGCTTACAATCGTCTCGGTAAGCAAAGGACAAACGCGCGGCGAGCTGGAACGCCAAGCCAGGGACTTCTAGAGGTAGGGGGCCTACCGAAGGGAGAGGTGCGATGCATCGTTCTCGTATCGGTGGCAGATTCTCTGCAAGCGTTTGTAGAACATCGCCGACTGACACAGAGTGGGGTCGGGTAATTGTAGGCCAGCTTACAAGCTGTAAGCGTTCTGCGAGCGATACTGAATTTTCGGCGGCGATGACGGTAAAAACGCGGGTGGCGGGCAGCGTAGGTTCGCCCGGATGAGCAGTAAAAGGAGAGCTTTGGAGAACGCGAGCGGTATGGATGGCAAATTAGTTTTGATCACGGGGGGCACGTCCGGCATCGGCAAGGCGGCAGCGAAGATAATCGCCGGGATGGGGGCGGAGGTCATCGTGACCGCGCGTAGCCAGCAAAAGGGCGAGGCCGCGCTCGAAGAGATCCGCAGCGAATCCGGCAATGACAGGGTCTCGCTTTTGCTCGCGGACCTCGCGGCACAGGCGGAGGTCCGGCGCCTCGCGAAGGAGTTTAGGGCTTCGCACGCTAGGCTCGATGTGCTCGTCAACAACGCCGGCCTGTACAAGGCTCGTCGTACCGAAACACCGGACGGAATCGAGATGACCCTTGCGGTCAATCACCTGGCCCCGTTCCTGCTGACGAACCTCTTGCTCGATCTTCTTGAGAAGAGCGCTCCATCCCGGGTAATCAACGTCTCCTCCGAGGCGGAGCGCTGGGGTAAGATTGATCTCGACGATCTGCAGTCAGAACGGCGCTACCGCGGGTTTCCGGTCTACGGCAAGTCCAAGCTCGCTAACATCATGTTCACCATCGAGCTGGCCGAGCGACTGCGCGGTACTAGTGTCACGGCCAACTGCATGCACCCCGGCTCGGTCAATACGAATATGGGCAGGAGCGAGCGCGGGGTGGGGATCCTTTTGTTCCGGACGTTCAAGCCGTTTATGCGGAGCCCTGAAAGGGGAGCGGATACCCTCGTCTACCTCGCCGTCTCTTCCGAGGTCGAGGGAAGGACCGGCGAGTACTTTATAGACCGCGAGGTAGCTACCCCTTCGGGGGAAGCCTACGATGGAACCCTGCGTGAGAAGCTGTGGGAAGCGAGCGAGGAACTTACTGGACTCAAGGGCGTCGCCGCGAAGCAATAGTCCCTCGACCTCGGGAGCGCCTTGCGCGGTTTGTCGGGTTGCGGGAAGCTAAGACTGAGAGGACAGGAGATTGTCGACGATAACAACAGCCCAGCGATGGTTTGCTGTGGCGCACTCTGCTGTGTACAGCGCGACACGGGCCTTGCTGAATAGAGACGGGACTACCCACGTAGAATGGTCGAGGATTTAGAGCAAGGAGCATAGCGCGGACCACTCCTTCAACCATTGGGCAGCTTACTCGTAATGAGCAGGTCAGCGGTTCGAGTCCGCTCGTCGGCGCTCTTTTTACCCTGCGTTTGCAGGTAAAAATGGCGACAACTAAAGGGCTATCTGCTTCGGTCATTCCCATTGACGACAGTTTGACGACAATCAGCTAGGTGCCCTTTAGTCCCTATCTAACAGCGCTTATGCCTTTGACGCGAGTGTCGTGATAGTCTCCTCCGGATCCGAGGATCGAGGGTTCTTTCTTACGCTACGCGGCTCTTAACGTTGCTCAGGATGAAAATACATCAAAAGGTGTATAGGGGTACTATCTTCGGGGGATGAGGCGGTCGCTACTTCAGAGATATTCTGCCTATCAAAGGATTAAGAGCAAGAGGAAAGTAGAAAGGCACAAAGAAGCATCGAAGCAGGAGCATACTTATGTCAAAGGTACAATCGCCTATCTAACAAGAGCATGCCTGCAACTGGGCAAAACGCGTCGCGCCAACTGCATGGTGCTGTTGGCTGATCGTGCGTACGGTACTCAAACAAAGGAGTCTAACGTACACACAATGATTCATCCAATAACTCTATCCCCGACCCAGTCTTTTCGGAGCCCGTCTTTAACGAAGGGGTCTTCCAGCCTGACCCGAATGGCTTCTTGGTGGAGCACCCGTCCGATGAGGACCTATACACCAAGCTGCGCAAACTTATGCAGAGCCAGGTCGTGAAATTCGATGAATCACGCCTTTCCCCAGACGGAGTGTATCCGTTGGAAAAAGCGCTGGGGTCTGCGGGCGCAGAGGTCGTCAAACAGATCAAGAACAACGAGCAGATCGTCTTTCACTCTATGGGCGATAGCGGCGCATCTAACGTCCGCAAGTTTATCAATGAGATCAGCGTG
>JAFAPF010000167.1 GCA_019247245.1 Rubrobacter sp.
CTTCTCACCGAGAAGGCTCTCTCCAAGCTCCCGCTCCTGAACAACCTAGCACCGCATATGCGTGACTTCCACGTAGCCTCCAACGAACTTTTGGCCTTCCGGCCACTCGTGATCACGAGCGTTGTTTCTTTTGTCGCATGGGGACTGGAGTGCTTGGCGGTTTATCTATGTGCCCTGGGTGTCGGGGCGGGGGAGCCATTTCTAGTAATAGTGTTCATCTACGCCGTGAGTTCGCTTGCGGGGGTCCTAAGCATGCTACCAGGCGGCATCGGGGCGGCAGAAGCGGGTCTCGCGGGGATGTTTGCGTCGGTCGCTGAGCTTCCGGGTGGGCTCTCGGTGGCATTAACGCTCGTCATACGTCTCGCTACCCTCTGGTTCGCGACCTTGATCGGCGTTGTGGGCTTACTCCTCGTAAGGCGCATCGTGGGTAAACGCACTGATGCGACGGTTGCTGAGGCGCATACCTGAACCAACACGAGCCATGGTAAAGTCAACGAAGACTAGCCCAAGCCTTGTGGGGTGTGAGATAGCCCCATACGATATTACAGCATGTTGCGCGGGACGTGTTCAGCGGTGTACAGTAATGTTCAAAAATCCCTGCAAAAAGCAATATTCTCTCTGTAACATACTCTGGTGAACATCCCTGTACTTGCCTGTATTGGTGTAGTGGTTGGTGTAAATGGTGTACGTGCGCTTCGCATCAGCGTGTCCTTGGCGCCGATGTTGCCTCACCGGCTCTCCATTCGGTTGCTTGGAAGGGAAGGTACGCCGAGCTTCTCAAGAAATTCCCGATCCACAACTTCTCGTCTTATCTAGTTTGCGAAGCGGTAGACGAACTTGTTGACCAATACCCTGTCGCTGACTCCAAAGGTTGGGAACATGCTCGCTTCCCGAACTTCTTCCACCGTACTGTCCCCATAGGCCAAGAGGTACATCCCTACCTCACAGATGAGACATCACAAGCCAGTACAACTTCCGCAAGCTCATCCCACCGGTGTACCGATCAGCGTTGTAGCAACTTCCACCTAAGTATCTAAATATTATGTACATTGACATTATCAGTTTATATGGTACTTTCAGGATATCACTGAATCCGCTCGCGATTCGGTCTACTGGCATAGACCTAGCGACGGCGTGATCCCTAGGAAAGGCTCACTGGTATGGACGGGTTGTGTACGGGCTGAGCTTGCCTAGCTGTGCCGTCTTTGGTGTTGGTGCACAGGAGGCGAACGTAGAGAAAGGATGTTCAGTGGTGAGTAAGACGGTGACGGACCGGGAGGTCCTCTCCCCCGAGGAGTTGGCTGAGTTCCTGGGTTGCGGGCGCACTTATGCCTACAAACTTTTGGCCAGGGGCGAGATACGCTCGTTCAAGATCGGGAGGCTCAGGCGCATCCGGCGACAGGATGTAGAGCGTTATCTTCAAACTAGACTCGGTGCAGCCGATGAGGTCTAGAAGCAAGAAGCCTGGTACGGGCTGGTGGGTTCAAGCAGGAAACGGCGTCGTGCTGCTGTTACGCCCAGAGAACCATAAGCTCAAGGGGTAACGCATGAGCATGATTGAGCTGTGGAGGCACTTCTACGGCGAGCAGCGGGGCATCTTGAGCTTGTCCTCGGGCATGCGGCTAGAGCCCGGCTCGAAGGTACTCGAGTCTTTCAAAACGGCTTGTTTCGACTGGTCAACTGAGCGGGAGCAGGCCCGCGCGTGGATCGAACGCGAAGCGGCTGCAGGGCGCGAGACTTACCACTGCGCCCATCTGTTGAGCGCACGGCGCAGAGTCAAAGAAAACGCGGCACCGATCACGGCTCTGTGGGTGGACGACGATGACGCAAAAGCGAGGAGGGATCTACCCGAACCCACGGCAGTCGTAGAGTCTTCGGCTGGTCGGAAGCATCTCTACTACCGCCTCACCCGGGCTGTTGCGCCAGAGATCGCGGAGAAGATAAACCGGCGTTTGGCCGTAGCGATAGGGGCCGATAAGTCCGGCTACGATCTAACACAGCTCTTGAGGCCACCCGGTATGCCGAACTTCAAATACGTAGGCGCCCCGCTGGTTTACCTCCTCAAGCTCAAAGCGGAGCGCCATGATCCAGCAGAACTCGACCAGCTACTGCCGTCGTTGGCGCAAGAGGGGGGGATAAAGGGAGCAAAATCATCGCGCCGTCCGGAGGACTTGGGAGCGGCTCCTGAACTCTCACGGTTGTCGTGGAGGGTGCAAGATCTCATTCACTATGGGAACCGGGGCGGGTACAAGAGCCGCTCCGAGGCAGACATGGCTGCCTGCGTTGCGATGTTCAGAGCCGGTTATAGCGATGCCGAGGTTTGGGCGGCGATGATAGACCCTGCTAACGGTATCTCGGATAAGTATATCGAGAAAGGTCGGCAGGGCGAGCAGTATCTCTCCCTCACCATAGGGAAGGCACAGGCTCTGGTGGGGGCTTCGCCGCGCCTACGCTCTCAGGGCAAGGTTTATGCCCGAAGGAAGGGGGCGATCTCCGTTGGCTGAGCCGGAATACGAGCTGCTTGAGCTAGCATACGACCTTAGGGACGACGGGGTGCTCTACGAGCTCGGGGACGGTATGAGGGTCAAGGTACGGCAAAACAGCAAAAACCGCGTACGGGTCTCGATGCAGCGGGGTAATGTCTTCGTCCCTCCCGAGACCGGAGACCTCGGGACGGGCACGTTTCGCTCTAGGCTGGTAGACCTCGCCCGCGAACGCTTCGACGAGGTAAACGGGTTGGCCGAGGAGTTGGGCACGATCGCCGTAGGCTTTGAAGAGCATCTAAAGGAGCGAGAAGAGGCCGCCGCAACGGACGACGAGGAGTCGAACGCACCCGAATTGGTGGGCACACCCTACCGCATCGTCGATGGGGGTTTCGTTCACCTCAAGAGCACGCCGAACGGAGAGATACCGCAGCACCTCACGAACTTCGTCGCCCGTGTAGAAGAGGAGATGGTCAAAGACGATGGCGCTGACATGCGGCGCTACTACCGCGTCGTGGGCGAGGTACAGGGCCGGAGACTGCCGCCCGCCGACGTGCCCGCCCCGCGGTTCGCCTCGATGGGGTGGGTGGCGGAGGAGTGGGGCCTCAAGGCCCACATGACGGCCGGGCTGTCCGTGAAAGACTGTGTTCGGGAAGCTATTGAGCTGCTCTCACAAGAGGCCCGCACCCGACACGTCTACCAGCACGTGGGGTTTACGACCTTGCCGGATGGGAAGCGCGTCTATCTTCATGGTGGCGGCGCCGTGGGAGTCGAGCAAGGGGTGGAGGTAGAGCTCGAAGGAGAGCTCTCCCGCTACGCGCTTCCCAATCTGGTAGACGCCGTTTGCTTACCCGATGCCATCCGCCGGAGCCTACGGATCGTGGACATCGCACCCGACAGGGTGACGTTCTTACTGCTGGCGTCCGTCTACTTGGCCCCGCTCTCGGGAATCGTCTCTCCCGACTTCGTCGTCTGGTTGTGGGCGGCTACCGGCAACCTCAAGAGTACCTTGGCCTCTCTGGCCCTTTCCCACTATGGCGACTTTACCGAGGATACGCTCCCGATCTCGTTCGAGAGCACCCCGAACTTTATCGAGCGTATCCTGTTTTGCTCAAGGACACCCTCGCCGTAGTGGACGACTGGCGCCCCTCCATAAGCCGCTCCGACGCCGCAGAGATGGACAAGAAGGCCCAACGGCTCCTCAGAGCGGTGGGTAACCGACAAGGGCGCGGCCGAATGAACTCTGACACGACCTTGAGGCACTCTTACCCCCCGCGAGGCGTGGTCGTGGCCACGGCCGAGTGCCTTCCGGAGGGCCCAGCCTTCGAGTCAGCCACGGCCCGCGCCTTGGTCGTGAACGTTTCCCGCGACGAGGTCGATCTCGGGAGGCTCTCCGAGCTGCAGGTTAACAAGGTCGAGCTGCAGGCTGCCATATCCGGCTACGTCGAGTGGGTCTCCGAGCACTACGACGAACTCGCTGCAAGGCTCGAAGGGACCAGACCAGAGTACCGTGATCTCTTCGCCAAAGAGCTGGCCGGAAGCCATCCCCGCACGCCCAACGCCGCCGCAGCGCTCATGGCCGGGTTACAAACCTTGGAGAGGTACGCCGTCACCGTACGGGCGATCACTCCCTCCGAAGGGGAGGAGTTCCTCGCGCGAGGCGTAGCCGCGATAATCGAAGCCGGGAAGGCGCATATCGAAGCCACGAAGGGCGAGCATCCGGCGACCCGCTTCCTCGAGATATTGAGGGCTCTCTTCGCTGCGGGCAAGGCTTACGTCAAGGACCGCGAGCAAGGCATACACCCCGAAGATTGGGCGAAGCTCGGGTGGGAGCAGCGCAAGATGCAGCATGGGAGCGACATCGTGCCGGAGAGGAGCGCCTCTTTCGTCGGTTGGGTGGACGAATTTTATCTCTACCTTGACCAAGACGCGTCCTACGCCGCCGTCGTCGGCTTCGCCCGACTTGGTGGCATCCCGTTTGGTATCAAGCCGCGCGCTTTGTGGAGGGCTTTGGCGGCTTCCGGGATGAGCACCGTAGATCGTGGCCGAACCAACAAGGTGGAGCGCATCGAAGGCAGCACTAAACGGGTAATAAAGCTGTGCCACTCCGTGGTATTGGACGAAGACACGAGCCAAGGATAAGGATATCCTTGTTACCGATCCACACACCTGTTACCAGCGAATTGGTAACATCCTATGATGGTAGAAAGCCTTTATGTAGGCGGTTTTCGAAGACTGGAAGGGCCCGTTACCATGGTTACCGCCTTTTGATGGGTACCACCTCCGAGTTTTTGCAACGTTATCTCGGATCGCGCATCTCTTTTGGTGAACCGGCGAGGGTATGCCTAGTATTTTGGTAACAGCGGTAACGCTGGGCGGTTTCCTTATAAGTAAGAGGATTTCGTGTTACCCGCTTACGGTAACCCACGGTAACAGAATGGTGGAAGTTGTTAGGTTTTCCCATAACTACACTGGCAGCGGTTGCTGTACCAGGCACACAAGGGGTAAGTGTGTGGATGATAGGCTTCTAGTAATACAATCTACAAAAATGGGGCATTGGCCCCGAGGTAACACAACAACGCTACCGTCGTAATGGGGTGGGAGAAGCGAAGGCGAGGAAATCTGTATTACACCCGCTTCAAAAAGGTGAACGGGCGTGTGGTTCGAGAGTACTTTGGCGCAGGACTTTTGGGAGTATTAGCTACGCGTATAGACGCCGAAGAGCGTCGCCGGCGTGAGGAGGAGGCACAAGCCTTAAAGGAAGTGAAGGAGCGACTAAGTGCCCTTGAGGAGTCCCTAGCAGAGCTGTGCGAGGCCACGGAGATCCTAGCTCGGGCAGCATGCTCTCATCAGGCTATCGCCGTCATAAGAGAGGAGAGTGGAGGAAGAAGCGTGGAGGTACCAAAGATAACTAAAAAGAAGGACGAAGAGTATCCTACCGAGCGCCCCTCGACCAGTGCTAACCTCGTCGCGACGAGCAGCGAAGAACTTGAGCAGGAGCATCGGAAGAGTGCACTAGAGAAGTTGCGCAAGCTTGCCAAGAGGGCGGAGGAGGGCGATGAGAAGGCGGTGCCCGCCATCCGCAAGACCCTCGAGGAGCATCCCGGCCTTGCTAAGCACTGGGCGGACTTTGCGAAGGTGACTGAGAGCGTCTTGATAA
>JAFAPF010000306.1 GCA_019247245.1 Rubrobacter sp.
CTATCCTGAAGAGTCGGTAGGTGTAGTGATTATGGGAACACCTCGCGCTACGATCACGAAACCATTCTCGATGCTATTATTAGGGTTGCATGGGCATGACCATAAACCCTGAAGGGACGTTCATGGACCTAGTACTAGCTTGCATAACGGGCAAGGATCGTCCCGGGCGGCATCGGAAAACGCTAGCCATCGTCCAACTCTACCACCTGCTTCTCGATGTGCGGCCTAGCTTCGACCGGGAACGTGTCGATGAGGGCGACGCCATCGGTAGGTGGTGCGGTGCAACAGGTACACTAGCCTTTACGTCGATGATATGCGTCTCGAGATCTATCTCAGGACGTGCTAGGTGCTCCCGTTCCCCCAGACCCGTGAGGGTGACGGGGTAAGCGTCATACTCCTGATCTCGGAGCCTACGGTCATAGGCTGCTAGCATCAACCCCCAAGCCAGGCACCACTGACCAACACGTAAGTAGCCATCGAAAGATCTCCTTCGTGAGCGATCCACCTTCGAAGGACTGTACTTTAACGTTTCGTCCTATTGGAGGGGTAGGGGAGGCTCGAGCCATGCCGGTTCGCGGCTAACCTCCAGTTCGTCTACCCACTTGACCCAAACGTACCCGCGGTAGGCTGGCGCAACCAGCCGCAGCGGGAAGCCGTGTCCGATGGAGAGCCTCTCACCCTCGACGTGAGTCGCCAATAGGAGGTGAGCAGCCTCGTCCAGCGGGAACCGGCGAGAGTAACCAGTGGCAGAGCGGAACAGGAGGCTGCTCGCATCGTCCTTGAGCCCAGCTTGCTCCAGCAAGTCGCTCACCGGCACCCCAACCCAGTTCTGAACTGTATACCAGCCGCCAGTGCAGTCGAGCGTGGCCTGGCGGATGGCGCTGCCGAGTATCAGGACCTCATCATAGGAGAGGTTGGTCTCGCGCTCGACCTCGCCACTGATCCTGAGCCGCCAGCGGTTGGGATCGATCTGTGGTATCGGGTCGGTAAGCCAGTTGGTGAAGGGGTGGCGGTTACCGGCGTAGCTACCCTCCTCGCGTGAGCCGGTGAAGCGGCGCACCGACCCAGACGGCGCGACAAGAGCGAAGAGGACCTCCTGGACACCTAAGATGACGAAGCCGACCGCCAGCAGGCCCAGCATACGGAGCGTCGCCCGTCGGCCGATCAAGTCCGTCCGGCTCGGTTGCGGCCATCGTAGGAACGTGTGTGTCAGGAACAGCGGAATGAGGAGCACAGAAAGCATGATGTGCAGACTCAGACCGGTCCAACTCCCCAGCACCGGCACTGGGATGCGTGGTAGCCACCCGAAGACCCACGATAACCCCGTGGCGAGCGAACCGAGGAAGATGATGCCGCCGACCGCCGAGAGCGCGGTGTCAACGCGGAGCCTACGGTGACGGTAGGACCGCACCGCTATTCTGGCCTTCCAGATCAACAGCACGATCAGTGTGAGGCCGCCGGAACGGTGGAACCAGAAGAGCCACCGATAGTTTGGGTCCCCGGCCAGGAAGCTGCTCAACCCTGTAGCCACCTCGAACACCAGCAGGAGCATGATGGCGACGTTAACCGCCCTACCGCTCATAATGACGCGTTTACTCCTTTGCAGTAAGGCTCCAAATCGCACTCGCAGCTATAGTACCAGCCGTACCAGCGTGGGAGCGTTTCGATCTTGGTACGCGACCCTCTTAGGTAAGCTCGAACGGAGTTGCCCAGTAGCACGGGGAGATGGTTAAGACCGTGTTCCGGTTCAGTTAGTCCTCTAAGCCCTTCGGCCGGCAAGTCGTGCAGATACTTGTCTAATAATCATAGGACGTCTTAGGATGCCCAGAATCCAGCATAGGACTGAGTCTATATGCTCTAACTACCCAACCCCCTTTTCGTTGATTATCCGGTAGAGATCAACCGCAGGCTGTCCATTGAGCCAGAACTCCGGGCTGATGGCCCTCACCTTTGCCGGTTCTAGGGTCATCGAGAGGGCGACGAGCCGCTTGCCGTTGATGATCTCGTTCACCCGGACGTAGGGCGGCCGGATCCTCTACGCAAGCTTAGAGGCGGCCCGCCGCGATAATGCGCTGGAGGAACTGACGAGTACGAGGATGCTCGGGCGACTTGAAGATCTGCTCTGGCGGGCCTTGCTCCAGGATCTTGCCTGCGTCGAGGAAGCACACGCGGCTTGCGATGTCACGCGCGAAGCTCATTTCGTGGGTGGCGACGAGCATAGTCATCCCCTCCTCGGCGAGCTCCTTGATGGCGTTCAGGACCTCGGCGACGAGTTCGGGGTCCAGGGCGCTCGTCACCTCATCCAGCAACATAATGTCCGGTTTCATGGCCAGCGACCGCACGATGGCGACGCGTTGTTGCTGGCCGCCGGAGAGACGGTCGGGATATTCGTGCTTTTTGTCGAGCAGCCCGAAGCGCTCAAGCAATCCTAGCGCGCGCTCCTGGGCGTTCTTACCATCTATCCGGAGGGCTTGGCGTGGTGCGAGTGTGATATTTTGCAGGACGGTCATGTGGGGGAACAGGTTAAAGGACTGGAAGACGATACCGATACGTTGACGGATGCGGTTGACGTTGACGCCTTCGGCTGTGATCTCCTCTCCCTCCACTACGATGCGCCCAGAATCGATGGGCTCGATAAGGTTGATGCACCTGAGCAGAGTGGATTTGCCCGAGCCCGAAGCGCCGATCAGGCATACGACTTCGTGCCGGTTTACGGATAAGCTGATCCCCTTCAACACCTCGTTGGCCCCAAAGGCCTTTTGGACGTCTTCGACTACGAGAGGCACGCGGTTGCTCTTCACGCGATAGCCCCGGCCTGCCTCCGGCGCTTGTCGCGTGCGATCAGCCGGTCGGTGAAGCGTGCTAGGGGGATTGTTATCAGCACGAACAGCAGTGCCGCTACCACGTAGCTCGCGTAGTTGAACTGCGCCGCCCCGTAGATCTGGGCTGCCCGGGCCGCCTCGATCGAACCGAGCACCGAAACGAGCGCCGTATCCTTCTGCAGGCCGATGAAGTCGTTGAGCAGTGGCGGAATAACGCGCCGCACGGCCTGCGGTAGGATCACAAACCTCAAGGCTTGCCAGCGCGTGAGACCGAGCGAGCGGGCCGCCGCGTTCTGGCTCTCGGGCACAGACTCGATGCCGGCCCTGTACACCTCCGCAACGTATGCCGAGTAGACCAAGACCAGGGCGACGATACCGTAGGTGACGTCGGATAGGTACGAGAAGAACCGTAGGCCGAGACCCGGTATCCCGAACCCGATAACGTAAAGCACTAGGATCAACGGGACCCCACGAAATAGATCGGTGTACGCGACCGCAACCACCCGAAAGGGGAAAAAGGCAGGGCCTGGCATTCCCCGAACGATCGCTATCACCAGGGCGAGAATCAGGATTAGCATCTCGGAGATCGTGAAGATTTCGACGTTCAGTAGAAACGCCTCGGCGACCGAGGGCGTGCCTCCCGTGCCGAGAAACGATTGCTTTAGGTGGAACCAGCTGAAGAAGCGCTGCCGAACGATCTCGCTCCCGGGAGCCATTGTGGCCACCACCGCTATAAAGCCGAAGAACAGGATCGTGCTCGCGCTTGAGCCTAAGACCGCGCGGTTGCCTAGGACGCGCGAGCCCCGGCCCAAGGTTGGGGGCGACGATGGCGGGCTCACGGCCTCTATCGGGTCGAGCTTACGATCGGGACCTGTGTCCCCGGCGGTCATCCTGGCAGTCCTAATCCTTAAAGGTCGGGATGCTCAAGTAGTCTTGCAGCCACTTCTCTTGGAGGTTTCGCAGGCTCCCATCTTGCTTCATATCGCCCAGAACCTCGTTCACGCAGCCCACAAGCGGGTTGCCTTTCTCGAAGAGCATCCCGAGCTCCTCGTTCATGGGATATTGGCCGACCACGACCGAGCCTTCGATCTCGTTGTCGCGCAAGTACACCGTCGTGACCAAATCGGTCACGATGGCGTCGATCTGGCCGCTCTCCAGGGCCGACTTGGCGTCGTTAGTCGAGTCGTAGATCTTCGGTTGCTTACTGGGCTGAATAGTCTCGTTGATGAAGTCGAGGCTGGTGGTTCCTACCTGAGTGCCGAGCTGTGCATCCTTGAGGTCGGAGATGTTCTTTGCGCTGGCCACCGGAGAGTTTTTGAGCCCCAGCACGCCCTGGGCATTATCGAAGTAGCCATCGCTGAAGTCCACGGCCTGCTCCCGCTCGGGCGTGATAGAGATCTGGTTGACATCGAAGTCGAAGTTCTTCGAGCCCGGAGCGTAGGAGCGGTTGAACGGCTCGACTACCCACTTAATAGGGAGGTTCATGCGTGTGGCGATCTCGTTCGCCATCTCCCCCTCGAAGCCCGAGTAGTTTTCGGACGACCCCTCGAACCATGGCGGGTATGCTGGCTGATCGGTTGCCACCGTCAGGACGCCCTTCTCAAAGAGGGGTGGGTTTTCTACGTCGCACGACTCCGTGACCTTCGAGCCTCCCGAGCTTTGCCCGGCACAGGCATTCAGCAATACGCTCGCGACTAAAACACCAACCAGCATCACTCGCTTCAAGACGTGCAACTTCCCCGATATACCTTTACGGCCCTATCCAACAGGGCCGACGTCTACATCTCGGTTCTAGTTTAACGGCTTTTAAGAGGTTAAGCGTCCAGCACCACGTCGGAGAGGGGACTGCCGATGCAGATGAGACGATAACCTTTCTCCAGCTCCTCGTCGGAGATCGCGAAGGCCATGTCCTGGTCCATCTCGCCCTCCAAGCACTTCTGTATACAGGTAGTGCAGGTGCCGCTGCGACAGTCGTAGGGGAGATGCATCCCAGCATCTTCGGCAGCTTCGAGGATGTACTCGTCTTCAGCGACCTCTATGGTTACACCCCTCTTTTCGAAGGTCACTTTGTGCTTCTTCGCCATGCTTCTCCTATAAAGGCCCCGACCCCGACTTGCGGGAGCGGGACCTCCGGGAGCTTCCTCTCTTTTAGAGCTCCTTTACCTCGAAGTCTTCGGGTGGGGCCCCGCAGACGGGGCACTCGTGGGGAGGCTGGATACCTTGCGCCTCCTCGTTGCAGACGGTGCAGACCATTGTAACGGTCATCGGCGGGTGCGGGACAGCGCCGTTCTCTGACTCTATCTTCTCGCCTGTGTCGCGGGCAAGCTCGGCAATGGAGATCTTGCCTGTGATCACATCCTCCATCGTGTTGCGTGCCCCAGTAAGCGAATCCTCGACCAGCGCGAGGTCTATGTGGCTGAGACCTCGCTCGCGGGCCAGCTTCTCGGTCATGTTGCGCGAGATGTTCCGCATGAAACCCTTCGGCGCCCGCTCCAGGCGTTCGATCGCTTCTTGAGTCCACGTGAACTCCTTGGAGCCACCCTCGGGAACCAAGGTATCTGCCTTCTTGAAGGCACTGTGGTCTATCGGGCACTTGCTGCCGATCTGCCTCTCGACCTTCTGCTTAACGTGAGAGACGGGGCAACCACCGCTCTTGACCTCCGGGGCCTCCCGCCCGGTTTCCTCGCGGTACTGCTGCTCGACGTACTCGCGGGTAATCGTGGTATAGCCCTTCTTCAAGGCGCTCTTCTCGACCCGGGCCTTAACCCGGCGCTTCTCTTGCCACTCAGGCAAAGCGTCGAGTAGAGTCTTGGCCTCATCGGTCCAATGGAGCTGACGACCGTCATAGACCTCTGAGAGGCTCAGGTTGCCCTCGGAGGCGTCAGCGTGTGTGATCTCCTCGTCCACCGTGTGGAAGTGGGTCGGTCCGGAGCCGCATACCGGGCAGCGGGCGGGCTTGCCCTTCGCCACGTAGCGACAGACGTCACACTCGAAGCGATCCCTGCCCTGGGCTGCGAGAAGGATCTCTTCTTGCACCTCCTCCGAGACACCCTCTATATCACCCTGATTCTCGGATTCGCCGTAGCCACCGCCGCCCGACTCGAAGATCTCCTGCTTCGTTACCTGCTCATTGCCGTTCTTAGGGCCGTTCTCGTGGTCACCCTCGCCGTTCTTGGTACGCTCGTCGAAGTCCTTGAAGAGGGAGTCTACCGACTTGTCCTCGCCTATAGCCTCGGCAGCCCGTATCTGGTCGCCGATAGCCCGCATGCTCTCCATCGCCCCCGGTGGCAGGATGTTCTTGATAACCTCGTCTATGACACCCGCCGTGATGACCGTATAGCCCTTCTCGATTGCGTAGCGCAAGATAGCTCCGGTCGCCATGCCTACCACGAAGCCCGGCACCCGGTCCATCCGCTCCAGAGCCTCCTTGGTCCACGTCATGTGCTCTTCGGCGGTATAGAGGTCCGGTGCCTGGTACTCGTAGTTAGTGATGAGGACGTTCGTTGGTAGGTAGCGCATCATGTTCTCGGTGTTCCCACCAATGTCCATCTCAGCGTCGGAGTGGTAGCCGATGCGACCCATCACCACCATTGTCGGGTTCACCTCGTCCACGTACTTCATGCTCTGCTCGAACGGCTTGCCAGCCAGAAGCGTAGTCTTTAGTTCGACGCCCTCGTCGGCGGCGATCTTCTTGGCCACCTCCAGGTGAGCTGTGTAGATCTTGGCCAGCCCCGAATCGATGATCTCCTCGTGCAGCTTCTCCTGCTCCTTGAAGCGGAAGACCTTCTGGGCCTTTGTGCTGAGAACACCTGCTATGGAGTGGAACATCGCGTAGTGGAAGTACGGGTCGAAGACCGAGATCGCCTCCACGTACCCGCCGAACTCCCGCGCCAGCTCTATCGCCCTCTTTAGCCCGCCTAAGGACTTCGCGCTTCCGTCGATGGCCACAACGATGTGCTCGAACGGTGAACGGTCGAGGTCCTTGACGATCAGGGTGTCAGCCTTCTTGAGGCGACGCACGACCCGCTCGGTGACCGTCCCGAGCACCGTGTCCCTCACGGCCGCCATGCCCATCGCTCCCATGACGACCAGGTCGTAGTCGCCGGCGTTCACATCCTCGGCGATCACTTTGAAGTTCTTGCCCTCCAGCGAACGGCGGACCAGCTCCACATCGTACTTTTCGCAGAGGGGTTCGAGGATGTCTATATAGGAGTCGGTAATGATCTCCAGCCCCTTGGTGATGAGCTGGTCGTGGATCTTACGCTGCCGCTTCATCTCGTCCTCGTCTCGGAACTCCTCGGGCAGCCCGCTCTCCATCTGCCTGAAGCGTACGTCGTGCATCTTCGCCGCATACGCGTGGCACCCCGCGACCCTGCTGCCAAAGTGCCGTGCGACGTCCACCCCGATGACGCACGCCTGGTTGGAGTAGTCCGAGTTGTCCACCGGGACGTAGACTTCTTTGTACATAAACTCTGCTCTCCTAGCCTTTAGGACGCCGAAGAAACCAGCAATTTCACACGGGTTCGCCTACGTAATGTACCTCCAACTCCGATCCTCCGCAAATAAAAGCGTTCACAGATAAGCGCATCTGTCCAAGGCTACTCCGATACCCTGTCGAGCTCCTCCCTGTACCGAAGTCCTCTATGGCCAAGGTCACCCCTACCAAGCTTTTGAGCTTCTCTAACGTGGTGACGGTGTGCGGCTCATCCTCCACGATGACACTTTCGGTAATCTCCAGCAACCCGGTCTCGCGCAGATTTCTCGCGATGGCTTCGACTAGGACGGGATGTTGGGGATGCCCGGCTGAGAGGTTCGTGTATACTTGAAGGGGTAAACCATTTAGGCGCTCGTTATGCCACCGGCATGCTTGATGG
>JAFAPF010000335.1 GCA_019247245.1 Rubrobacter sp.
TGCCTGCTGCGCTTATGTGAGAAGTTTGTTTAAACAAGCGCTAAAAAGGGGGGTATTCACATGCGGTATTATTCGCAGCTACCGTTGGAGCGCATCATGCTCAAGTGCCGGTGCGGAGAGATAATGACACTTCTGGGCCAGGAAGAGGACTGGCATTTGGAAGGGCACACCATCGAATGTGGGTGCGGAGAGACACTCTCCATCACCGATAACCGAGTTAGTGAAGAAGTCTTGGACATCAAGCAGCTAATACGCGGCCTCAGAAACAGTTGATGGCAGGTGTTCTCACAGCTAGGCAACGCAGGTCTTAGCAACTAGAATATCAGCAACTCCCTGATCGCCACGGCGAGCTAGGCCATTATCGCTCCTTCAAGATAAGAACCTTTCGCGACTAAGCGAGCTACGCCTTCGGCACCGATCTGCTCTCGACTAGGAGTGCCAAGCACGAGCTACTCATCGAGACTCAGGCCTGCAAGCCAAAGACGGTAGAATGGGAAGCTCACCAGCAAGTGTTCCTGCGGGTCCCCCCTCGAAAGTGAGACACTGTTCGGTCCAGAGCAGAGTCCGCAGTAGGTGCGGTAGGCCCACAGGGAAGCACTCGCGGATAGCCTCCGTGGCCAGGTACTCGGCCCAAAGCCTTATGTTGACCGCTTCTTCGCTCGCCCCATTCGACATTTCGCTAAAGATCATCACCGGCGCATCTCCAGGTACTTCTTCCCGGCAAATCCGTATCCGAGGACAGCGTTATTCAGAAGACAAACCTAAAAAGAAGACGGGATTTTGAGCTCGCTTAGGGGATACGCTGGGCTTCGCTGGCTATTACCAGAAGCATAGGGCTTATCCGAGCATGTCTATTCCGGGTAACCCCTTCTTGTCCACCCCAGACCAAGCAGCGATCGTGGCGCCAACATCCGCAAAGCTGTCCCGGATTCTGAGGTCGCGACGCTCCCCGCCTCCCACGACAAGCAGCGGGACGCGCTCTCGCGTATGGTCGGTGCCCTTAAAGGTTGGATCGTTGCCATGATCGGCGGTGATGATGAGAAGGTCATCATCTGTAAGAGCTTCGAGCAACTCAGGCACCCGGGCGTCGAAGCGTTCGAAGTTCCCGGCCATGCTAGAGGGGTCGCGGTGATGGCCATACTTTGCGTCGAAGTCCACTAGGTTGGCGAAGATGAGGCCCGTCTCGACACCCTCCAGAGCTCCAAGTACGGCGTCAACCTTCGCTGCGGCGTCTGGTTTACCTGGTAGGTATATAGTAATTCCCTTACCGTCGAAGATGTCCCGGATCTTCGACCGAGATCACCTCGCAGCCGGCATTCTTGATGAGGTCCAGGTACGTCTCTCGCGGCGGGGTGATGCCGTAATCCTTGCGGTTTTCGTTCTCCCGCTGGTAAATGCCCTTCCTCCAATGGAAGGGCCGGGCAATCACACGCTCGACAAGCATTTGTCCTTCGCCTATGAGCATCTTGTGTGCTTTCTCGCAGGCCTCGTAGAGCTCCGGTGCGGGAATCACCTCCGTATTAGCGGCGAGCTGAAACACCGAGTCGGAGGTGTACACGATCCAGGCGCCCGACTCCTGTTGCTCTGGTCCAAGCTCCTCTATTATCTCCGTACCCGAGGCGGGCTTGTTCCCGATAACCTTCCTCCTAGTCTCCTTTTCGAAGCGTGCAATGATCTCTTCCGGGAAACCGTCTAGGTACGTCGGCAGCGACTCCTCGAGCGTTATTCCCATCATTTCCCAGTGTCCGGCCAGCGTCGCCTTGGCTGCGGAGCGCTCTTCCATGAGGCCGTAAGAGGCCTTCGGAGCGGCAACGGGCGGAGTGCCTTCTATCCCGAGGATGTTCCCGATCACCCAAGTCTGTAGATGCCGGAGTTTCACGCTGTCGACGGCCCGTGCGGTGTTGGAGAGGGTGTTAGCGTCTTCATCGCCGAAGCTGGCAGCATCTGGGGCGCCCCCAGCACCAACACCGTCGAGAACGATAATCACGGCCCTACGTTCCACACACTCCTTTCGGTAGGTGGCTCGGCACCTCGGCTGTGTCCCTGTCGCGCAGTCGCTCAAATACGCTGCGGCATGTTAACATCCGCACTCGGTTGGTCTGGAGTCGGAGTGCGGCATTCAGGGTAAATGAGAGGAATATGCCCGAAGAACGAGCAATGTCTAGGTTCCCTGTGACCGTACGTGAGGCCACAGTAGAGGACGTCGACGCTCTCCACGCTCTTGCGCGAGAACTCGCCGACGCCCTAGGAGATCAAGGACCCCGGCCTGAGGCGACTAAGGCCCGGCTATTGGAGCTGCTGGAGGAGCCTCGAGCTTGGGTTCTTGTGGCTGAGGCCGAGAATGGTGTTGTCGGAGCAGCGAGCCTTTGGATCAAACCAGACCTCGCCCATGGCGACATCGTCGTCGAAGTGCCCATGCTCGTGGTCTCCCAGAACACTCGCCGGCGGGGGATCGGTAGACTCCTGGTCGAGAAAACGCAAACCATCGCCACCGCCGAAAACGTCGCCCTCATAGAGCTCGTCGCCACCCGCGAAAACGACACGGCCCGCGCTTTCTACCGCTCTCTGGGATTCGTTGAGACCGACCATATCACGCTTGAGTTTATCGGCGATATGCAGAATTCGCCGGACCTAGAGCAGGTCCAGAGTCCTAATCCGAACACATAGGATTCCATATACCAGCCTCTTTCTTATCCCCAGAGCTACTCCCCGACCAAAACCGTACATCTGATTAGCTTCATGCTTGGCAATGTAAGCCGGACCAGAATTGCACGTTACTCAGCAGATCTATAACATGTCCAGCGCTTCGTTGAGTTGCGTGGGAGGCTACATCAACAAGGGCTTCGTGCAGAAGAATAACCTCACGCCAGCAGGCAGGTTAGCTTTGCCGCTCCTGGTCCTTGCTCTAGCAGTTTTCGTGTACGGAATGTATGGCTTCGATGGGGTGCTGCTCCGCGACTACTCGATCTACCTTTATAGCGGTCAGAGGATGGCCGAGGGCATCCCTCCTTACCTTAGCATCTTCGACCACAAAGGACCCCTATCTCCTATGATCGCTGGGCTTGGAGTAATGCTATCCAAGCTACTGGGCTGCGACGACGT
>JAFAPF010000311.1 GCA_019247245.1 Rubrobacter sp.
GTCAGCACCCTGCGGGGTGGGTTGTCACTGGGCCTGTGCGGCTTCTCTTTCTGGGGCCATTTCATCGGAGGCTTCCCTTACCAAAGCCCAAAGCGGCTATATCGTCGGTGGCTGGCTTTCGGCATGCTGAGCTCGCACAGCTGCAACGGCGCGCCTCCTAAAGAACCCTGGGAGTACGATGAGGAGTTTGTGGAAGAGTTCAGGAGGATAGTAGAGCTTAAGTACAGGCTGATGCCCTACGTCTATGCTCAGGCCAAGCTGTGTTCCGAAGAGGGATGCCCGATGATCCGCACGCTGTTCTTCGAGTACCCGGAGGACCCAACTTCCTGGTTGATCGAGGACGAGTACATGTTCGGCAGAGATATTCTGGTTGCTCCGCTGATGGAAGATGTACCGAGCCGCAACGTTTACCTGCCGCCGGGGGAGTGGGTGGACTACCAGAGTGGCAAAACCTACGAAGGTAGCAGATGGCATCACATTACTGCCGGAGAAATACCTATAGTGATGTTGCTCAAAGAGGGCACAGCGATCCCGCAAGCCCCGCTTGCACAGAGCACCGCCGAGATGAACTGGCAAGAAATCGAACTGGTAGCCTTTGGTGCAGAGACCCCTACTATTGAAGGTTACGTTTACCTCCCTGAAGACGATACAGGGCACTACCTACACCTGGAGTGTGACCAACACGGTTATGCGTTAACAGATGATCCTCTCGAACGCAGAGTTGCGTGGAAGTTCAGTGTCCTCCATGATTTGGGCACGAGATTTTGAAACGTGCTTTTAGTTGAGAACATAGAATTGTTAGCTCAGGTGGAGTTATACCTGGCTATTCCGGCTGAACGGTCTGGATTTCCTCGCACCGTACCTTCAGCTTGATACTCTTCTCCTCGATGGAATCTATCTGTTCCCAGTAGATGATGTGATCCTGTATAAGCCAGGTGTCGAAGTTCAGGCTCCTGCATTAGCTAGTGGTCGACGTTTCTAATGCTTGCCTGGTAGTGCATAAGCCTCCTTGTGTGCGCACCCTCCTACTAGGAGCGTAAGTTTGAGGTGCTCTCGAAGCGACGCGAAGCAGTGGTGCGGCAGATGTTCACGTCCGGAGCCTTTGAGGGTACAGAAGGACCCGCAAGAAACCAAGGATCGCATAGGAGGCACAGTAGTGAGGCGAGTCTGCGTATTCGACGTAAACGAGACACTGCTAGATCTAGGGGCGTTGGACCCGCACTTCGAACGCATCTTCGGAGATGCCTCGACGAGACAGGACTGGTTCGGCCAGTTCCTCCAGCTCTGGCTGACAGAGACGGTCACGGGTGTCTACCAAGAGTTCGGGACCATCGGGGGCGCCGCCCTGAAGATGCTCGCCGAGAGCAGCGGCGTAGAGCTTTCCGATGACGAAGTGGGCGAGGTCCTCGGCTACATGAAGGAGATGCCGCCACACCCGGAGGTGGAAGAAGGTCTCTCCCGCCTGCGCAACGCGGGGTTTAGGCTGGCAACGCTGACCAACTCGACCCAGCAGGTCGGCGAGGCCCAGATAGATAACTCCGGCCTGCGCGACTACTTCGAGCAGACCCTCTCCGCCGATACAGCGCAGCGTCTGAAGCCGGCCCCCGAGCCGTATCGCATGGCGGCGGAGAGCCTCGAGGTTGAGCTCGGGGAAATCAGGCTCATCGCGGCCCATGGTTGGGACATCGCGGGCGCCCTTAGGGCCGGCTGCGTCGCCGCCTTCGTGGCCAGGCCAGGTAAGGCACTCTTCGCGACAGCCCCACACCCGGACGTCGTTGGCTCCGACCTGCGGGACGTCGCAGATCAGATCATCACGGCCGAGGGAGGATAGCCGATCGGTCCGCTGACCACGGGGATGTGGTGTATAACACTCGTTTAATGGACCAGAAATCACCAGCTGTTCAGGCTGGCCGGCCCGCTCATCCTCCCTCACAACAGGGCTCATGTGTCGCTGTTAGCTTGCTGCAAACGCTACCTTAAGGTCCCTTAACTCGCTGATTCGTGCCGAGATCCCGAAGAGTATGCCTTGGGCAAGGGTAGCCGGATCGTCATGGTCAAGGCCATAGCGCCTAACCAAACGTACGTCCCCCACTCCGGCAAGCGTTCGATCGCCCTCTTGAGGCGCGTCTTCTCTAGTGCTTGTACGACCTCCTCCGACGGGTCCGAGGTCCTCTCGTCCTCGACGAAGTGCCCGATTCGCGTCGCCCCCTCCGGGCCGCCCGACAGATCGAGGCTGGCAACGTCCGGCATAGCCCTCCTCACAAAGCGCACCTCCCCCGCACTCCACCCGAAACGTTGGGCGACCTCTAAGATGGTTGGCTCCCGGCTCAGCTCGGCATAAAGTTCACTGCAAGCCTTGCGGCACTTGCTCATCTTCTCGTGTATATAGGCCGGTAGTCGTACGATATGGCCCTTGTTTGCGACTGCTCGCCCTACAGTCTGACGTATCCGCCACGTGGCATAGGTCGAAAACTTGTAGCCACGATGAGGGTCGAACCCCTCGACCGCCTTTAGCAGGCCTATATTGCCTTCCTGAATTAAATCCTTGAGCGGCAGTCCCTGGCCCTGATACTTTTTGGCGATGCTCACCACGAGGCGCAGGTTCCTCTCGATGAAGCGGGCGCGAGCCTTTTCATCGCCGGCCCTTATCGCCCTAGAGAGCTTGACCTCCTCTTCACGGCTTAGCAGCTCGCTCTGGCCTATACGATTCGTATATCTGGTCAGAAAATCCGAAGTTAGCCCGTTGCCATCACACGCCTCCTTTTTGCCTTCCCCTGTCTGAGCCCTCACAGGTGTTAGTTAGCAGTCTTTAGACTTGTGTTGAGGGTTAGTAAGGTTCTGGTTAGGTACATGTAAAGGTTCGGTTAACGTGGTGCATCGGCGATGGAACCTTATATACAATCGCTTTTATGAGGGTCAGGTTTCGGGTGTGGATGCCGGCAGCGGCGGTAACGCTGGTGCTGCTCTCGGTAGCGACGCTCCTGCTCTACGTGCTCCCCACAGCCAAGTCCCGGCTCTCGGGGTATGCCGAGGACCGGGCCGGGCTATAGCCCAGGCGGGCGCGGCGGCGAACGCTGCGGCCGAGTCGAAAGGGTCTGACGATCTACAAAGGCAGATGAACCTCATCGCCGACAGCGAGGAAGGAGAAGTCCTGGTCGTCGATAATCAGGCTCAAATCATGGTGCAAGCCGGTGAAGATATCCTCTCCCCCCCTCTGGAGAAGGTCTTGCAGCGAGCCGCCAACGGGGAGCGGATGAACGACGTGGTCGGTGAACACAGGGTGGCGGTAGTACCGCTCATCCGCAAGAGCGAATTCGCAGGAGGAATTGTGTTCGCCTCCAGGAGCTCCGAGAACGTCCTCTACCAGCTCTTCTTGCGCAGCGGGATCGAGGCAGCGACGATAGCCTCCGTCCTCGGCGGTGGACTCGCGCTCGTTTTGGCTACCCTCTTCAGCCGGCGTGTCGAACGCCTCACCCTGGGGGCCCGCGCTATGGGACAGGGCAACCTCTCCAGCCGTATCGAGCCCGGCTTTAACGACGAGATGGGCGCGCTTGCCAAGACCTTCAACTCCATGGCCGAGCAGCTAGAGAACTCCTTTCTCCAGCTTGAGGAGAAGGGAGCCACGCTCGACGCCATCCTGAACAACCTCACCGAAGGAGTGTTGGCGACCGATCTCAAGGGCAACATGGTGTTCATTAATAGATCCGCTCGCGTGATGCTCGGCATCCACGATGAGGAGCCGCTTCGAGAGTTGCCAAACCCATTCGCAGACTTCGATCTGCCCAGGGCGGTGGCCCGCTGCGCGAGCAGCCAAGAGTGCGGCGAGGCCCGAGTACGGGATGAGCAGAGCTTTCTACAGGTCAGGCTGGAGCACGTGCCCGCGTTCGACAATCACAGGGGAGGGGTACTCATAGTCATCCAAGACCTCTCCGAAGGGCAACGGCTGGAGGCTAACCAGCAACGTTTCCTGGCCAACACCGCCCACGAACTGAAAACCCCGATCTCCACTATCTTAGGTGCCTCGGAGCTTCTGCTTACCGAGAGCAAAGATGATCCTGAAACCCGACACCGTTTCCTGAACCACATCTTCTCCGAAGCGTAACGTATGCAGCGACTCTCGGAGAGCCTGCTGCACCTGGCTCGCACGGGGGTGGACCTCAGGGATCCGAAGCTCGAGGTTGTGGATCTGGACGGCGTGGCGAAGGATGCCACCGAGCGTATGAGGCCGCTCGCGGAGAGTACGGGGTTCGGCTTGCGGGCAGAGGGTAATGGCGGCCGCGTGTGGGCGGATCACGAGTGGCTCGAGCAGGCGCTCCTGGTTGTGCTCGGCAACGCCATCCAACACTCGGAGCACGAGGGCGAGGTCAGGCTGTTCGCAGAAGGTGGCGCCGTGATGGTGGAGGACGAAGGAGCGGGAATAAGCGAGACCGACCTGCCCTACGTCTTCGAGCGCTTCTACCGAGGTAAACGAAGCTCCGAGGGCTTCGGGTTGGGGCTGGCCATCTGCAAGGACCTCGTGGAGAGGATGGGTGGGAGCATCTCCTTGGAATCGAAAGAAGGCGTTGGAACGAAGGTTAAAATTGAGCTACCGGAGATAGATGCGGGTGCCGAAGATACTGATAGTTGAGGACGACCCAGCGGTGAGGGACGTGGTGAAGCATGCCCTCTCGCGAGAGGGTATGGAGACGGTAGCAGTGGGAGACGGAGAGACGACACTGAAGCGCTTAAGAGGGAGGCGGAGCCCTTTGACCTCGTCGTTTTGGACGTGATGCTTCCGGGGATGGACAGCGTTAACGTATGTCTCAAGATCCGCACCGGTGAAGTTGGAAGCGCGAGCAGCAGCATACTGATAGTGATGCTTACCTGCCGCGACGAGATTACTGGAAGGAAGTTGAATGCGAGAAAGTTTACGAATTCTTATGGGCTCCTAACCTTAGCTTAATAAGCTCGGGTGATAATTCTAGTAAAGGTAAGCTCTATATAGAGCTAAGGGCTTACTTGGCTGCTTAGAGGAGACAAAGCTGTGAGAATAAAGAACATCTCGGCCTGGCTCGCCTTGGTTTTGGCGTTTAGCCTAACAGCTGCTGGCTGTGCCAACAACGAGCAAACAGGTGAGGGCAACACACAAAACCAAGCCTCTACTGAAAACGGAGAAGATACCAGCGGTAAGGCTATGCTGAAATTGCAAGGCGATTCGGGCACCAAATTCTCGGGCTCTTGCACTGTTGGCAACCAAGAGCCTGAAGAGATTAGCGGTCAGGTCCCCGAAATCTACAGCTTCGAGCTCAAAGGAGAACCGCTCGACTGCAAGATCAACTCAGATGGCGATGCGCAGGTCGACCTCGCTGTTGGCAAGAACGTCCGCTCTGTACAGCGAATCAGTGGAGGTACCTTGCACCTCACCTACAAGAACGGAAGTATCTCCTCTTCTGCGTCTTCGTCGGGATCGAGTAACCAAGGAAGTTCATCCTCGTCGCAAGGCGGTTCGGTAAACGAGCCTAGCGGAGTAATTAGCGAGTCAAGGAACGTAAGCGGCTTTAAGGAGGTAGAACTGAATGGGGCTGGCACCCTCTCTATTCAACAGACAGGCGACGAATCACTGAGCATCGAAGCGGAAGAAGATGTCATCCCAAAGATCAACACCGAGGTTGTAAATAACCGCTTGATCATCGGCCCAAAACCCAACACAACCATCAATACAACCAAGCCAATCAACTATAACCTAACCGTGAATAACCTCGATACTCTAAAGGTAGAGGGCGCGGGTAACGTTGAGGCGCAAGACATCAGTACCGATCAACTGGCAATCACCATCAGCGGGGCAGGAGACGTGAAGATGGCTGGCCGGGCTAACAGCCAGAATGTAGAAATCTTAGGTTCTGGTGACTATCAGGCAGGAGAGCTGCAGAGCAAAAATACGAAGATCCATGTTGCGGGATCGGGGTCGGCGCTCGTCAAGGTGAGTGAGGAGTTAGACGCAGAAGTTAGTGGTAGCGGGTCTGTGGAATATATCGGGTCTCCCACGGTCAACAAGGACGTAAGTGGAGCCGGAGAGGTAAAGAAACACTAAGTGACTATAGTATGTTATAGACTAGCCCCACTGTAGCATCTGCCCGGTAGAGCAAGAGGCAAGCGAAAAAGTGTAAGTCCGCTACCGTGGGCGGCTACTCGTAGCCTTTTATCAAGTGACGAACGCTAACCACGAAGGTATGCTCTACCATCTTACCTACACCGTCACGCGCCCCTAGGATAGGAGAGGCCAGGGTAAGATTCAGGGCACCTAATTCCCTGCCGTTGGTGGACCATCCCGCAAGTATCTGGCGGCCAAGATGCTTAGGATGCCCAGCCATTAGGCACGTTATCTCGATGGGCCTGCGAAGAAGTGGCCCACCCCACAGAAGAGGGGATAAGATCGTGACCCCCTTGATTAGCAGTAGCAGTAGGCCCATCCCGCCGACCGCCTCACGAACGACCTCCGTGTCCCGCTGTAAGAAGCCAAGATAAGTGAAGATGCCGCCCACGACCGCGTGAAAAAGTCCACCGGCCAAGCCGTACTTATGATGTCCGCACGTCCCATAAGGGCCCATAATGGCAGACACTAACAGCACAACCCCACGATCCGCGCGTAGGCCCGTATCACCTCCCGTTCTCCTCTAGGAAGCTAGCCAAGCCCCACTATAGACGAGCTTGGTCGCGTATTTCGCAATACTCCATCCGGCAATACTCCATCCGTATTTAGTATCTCACAATGCAAACACACGTTTAGGCTCCTACTGCAGAGTCCTACTGAGTACGAATCAGCGAATGGCCCCTAAACGGCTTGGGCGCAATGAAGTCCTAGACGATGGTGACTTCGTCGAGGATTCCGTTGGGGTGAGGCTCAGATCTACTGTCGCATAAAAGCTTCTGTCAATACTTATTGGGGAGATACCGTACAGGAGAGAGTAAAGCCACCCATTCGGGAGGCTACGACCACGCAATTGAACTGACCGCCCGACGACGTGTTGGTACAGCCGTAAGGACTGCCTACGGCATGAGGGCCACCAGAGCAGGAGAACTGCTCACCCGCTGCGTCCGTGCAATTTAAGACGTTGAAAGCACCTATCCCACAGTTGACCTCTTGAGCAACCGGAGGAGTAGGTAGTGATGGCGTAGGAGTGGGAAGTGTGGAAGAAGGGGTAGAAGGAGCCCCACCCTCTTCGCTCTCTTGACTCACTACGGTGCTCTCTGTGGTGACCCCGCCGTCATTAGTAGTTTCAGTGCTTTCGATAGTAGTCCCACCACGGCCACAACCTACCAGGAGAATAGAAGAGCAGATAAAGGCACACACTGTAAGGAGTAATCTCTTTTCTCCTACCAGCACGCTCAGCTTCATAAGACGGCCTCCAAGTTCGTTGTCTATTCCTCCACGAAACCATCTTGAAGGTGTGGCGGATGTTTTGAAGGCACCTGATTAAACTTTGAAGGTTTCTACCGGGCCCAAGAGCGCATTGAGAACGACCTCCTGTAGGTGCATCAGATGTACTTCGTAACGGGGAGCTTCGGCTTCAAGCCGCTCTGGCAAGACCGGGTCGAGCGCGGCAGCCTCCGCTCTCATGCTCGGCTCATCCAGCCAGCGTCGAACCAGTGCCGGATCTGCCTCCACGTGAAAGAGCAGACCCCAGGCTCTGGTACCCCAACGGAATGCCTGGTAAGGCGTCATGGACGAACATGCAAGCGGTACAGCATTTTCGGGTAGATCGAAGACGTCCCCGTGCCAATGGAGCACTGTCTCCTCCGCTTGGAACGATCCCACGAGAGGATCTGTTACAGCAGCGGGTATCTTACGGATGGAGCCCCAGCCGATCTCCTTTCCGGCCGGATTAGGCTTCACCGCTGCGCCCAGTGCGGCGGCGAGCAGCTGGCTGCCTAGGCAAACCCCCACGGTTGGCATTCCGCTCTGCACAGCCTCGCCGATCGCCGAGATCTCCTCACCCAGGTACGGGTAGCGCTCCACCTCATATACGCCCATCGGACCTCCCATAACGAGTAGAGCCCGCGCGAGGCGAAGATCCGGCAGCGGTTGGTTAGCAAAGAGGTCTACGTAACGCCAGGGCACCCCACGTGTATCGAGCCGTTCTTCGAAAGCACCCAACCCTTCCCAGCTAACATGGCGTAGAACAAGTACTTCCTTCCTACGGTGCTGCGCTTTCTCTCGTTCACGGTCCATAGCGATCATCTCTTCTTCTAACGCAACGGCTACGATTCACTCGTAAAGGTCAAAGAACTCGGTCTCATCGACCTTCCTGAAGTGCTCGCGCACATACTTCACTACCGGATATTGGTCCTCATCCAACGTTACAAACCCATCCGCCAGGTCGAAAGCATCCACCTTCTGAACTATTACGATCACTTCTCCCCTTTTAGCCATCAGGTCGTTTGTGACACGATCGGTTAAGTATTGATTGCTTAACTCAACTGGCCAAGGCCAATCTATAAGCAAAGGATTCGTCTGGTTCGACTGAACCCAGTATCCGGCGACCTCCGGGATGATCGCATACATCCTATCTCTCGCCGAAACTGTATCTATAGCGTTGTTAAGATCGAGCAAAAACTCATACGTGTTCGGATTGGTATAGATCAACTTACCACCCGGCAGCACACCATCCAAAGACTCAGTTAGCTCGCTGGATGGCTGCTCCCGGTATATATAGTATGGCCTGGACACAGCAAAACTTAATAGGATCGCCGCCCCCGCAATAATCAACGTTGCTTGAAGAAACCTAGGATTGAGCGATTCACGCCTAGAGTACACAAATCCCACTAGTATCACGAATAAGGGACCTAATAATAGAGCCGGATAGTTGTATCCTACTGAAAGCGAAGTGCTCCACGCTAATAAAAAAGCTATTAACGCAACCGGTGTTTTACCTCTATCGTGCGTTATTGCTTTCGAAATTCGGTACAGTACTATGCCAAGTACCATCCCAACAACGCCAAAAGATACCGCGGCAAGACTTCCCCGGTACAGTTGTATCGCTATGAGAAAAGCCGGTACCGCCACTAATATTAATGCCCCAACGTATCTCGGTATGCGGCTGGTACGCAGCAGCGGCACAGTGCTTGCGCTCAACAGGAACCCTGAGCAAAATCCAGCCAATACACCGAGCAGGATCCCATAGTTCAGGTAGCTACGTACGCCGGCAGATACTATTCCCGTCTGTGAAGACAATTGCAGAATAGCTTCTGAGAATGAGCCTGTTGCTAGTAGATAAACACCGTAAGCAGCTGCAGGTAGAGTTATAGTCAGCCAGTACTTTTTCTCTCGCCAATCACCCAAAAGCAGTATGGACAACGGTGCCATGAACAAGAAGCTCTGCTTGCACAGATAAGCAGTGGCTATCAACAAATAGCCGATGACCCTCCACTTAGGACGCTTCTGCGCCAGGAGCACCCATAATCCTACCGACGATAGAAATAGACCGTCGACCGTATGCCATGCCGTGAGCACGAAGTAGTGAACCGAAGCAGCAAAGCTTACCAAGGCCATAAACAGCTTTATGGGGTTGTTGAACGGGTTATCAAAAGTACGGTTG
>JAFAPF010000415.1 GCA_019247245.1 Rubrobacter sp.
AGGAGTAGGAGCCAGGGACCAAAGCTGAAGGCTAAAGCACCAATGAGGCCCCAGGCGATCATGCCGGTGCCGTCGGTGGCCCGCTCGGCAAAGACAGCTGGGGCGGTTCTGGCAACCGGAGCTCCTGAGACGTCCTTTACGAAAACGCTCTTTAGGACTTCACCGAGCTTACCCGGCGAGATCGCCATGCTCAAACCAGCCGCGAAGATGGCGACATTAGTCCTCAGAGGTATCCTCACCCTAAGAAGTGTGAGATAGTACGCCCAGCGGGTAAAGCGTACCATATAGGATAGGGAGACAAGGCCGAGGATCTCCGGTATCAGTAAATAGTCAAAGCCCGCGAGAGCGGCCCTAAGGTCACTCAAGCCGCTCAAAACGGCGAGTACGAAGTAGACGACCACCCCCAAGCCAAGAGCCAGAACGAGATTCTTCTTCAAGCGTTCCACTTTTTTTGGTTCCTTAGAAGAGGTAGATTACCGTCGCGACCACGGCAATCCAGAGTGAGAGCGTGATCTGCAGCGGTCGGTCCGAGAGGAGCAGGGTGTCCGGATCGCCGCCACCGTCACGGTGGACGAGGAGCATGTAGCGGAAGACTCCGTAGATGACGAACGGTATGCTCGCCATCATGTACGAGTGTTCGTAGGCGAAGAAGGTATACATGGTGTATGCGATGATCGTCGCCGCCAGCATAATGTTCATCATCTGGTCGAGCATCTCAACCGAATAGTCCTTGAGGTTCTTCCGGTACGCCTCCGCTCCTTCGCCCAAAACGTACAGTTCGTAACGGCGCTTGGAGAATCCAAGAAATAGCGTGAGGAGGCCCGTACAGACAACAAGCCACGGCGAGATAAACTCTCCGACCGCCGCAACCCCTGCGAGCGCCCGTAACACGAACCCCGTAGAGATGCTCATCACATCGAGTATAGCTATATGCTTCAAGACCGGCGCGTACACAGCCTGCAAAATGAGATAGGCGAGACCCGCCAGGCCCGTCCCAAGGCCTATGAAGAAGGCGAGCGTTAACCCCCCAGCGGCGAGCAGCACTGCGTAGAGGACGGCGACGCGAACTGAGATCTCGCCGCTCGCCACCGGCCTCGAGCGTTTTGTCGGATGCTTACGGTCCTCCGCTACGTCTAAAACGTCGTTTGCAGAGTAAACCGCACCCGAGAGTATGCAAAAGGCAACGAACGCCAGTAACGCCGTCGCCACGCTTGACGCCTGCAATGCCTCCCCCGAGAAAACTACCCCGGCCAAGACGAACCCGTTCTTCGTCCACTGTTTCGGCCGGGCCAGCCGGAGAAAGGCACCCGGTAACCCAATTACTGAACCGCCCGCTTCCACGAACGAGGTTTCTACCACAAATGGAGGCAAAAATCTCCCTGCTCGAGGAGGTCGTTCCCAGACAAGGCTCTACGCGCTAGAGGTCTTGCTCCTCCTCTTCGGAGCGCAGGGTAGAGGGCAGCTCTTCGGGAACGCCCGGATTGACGAACCGAGCGATCAAGATGCTTATCTCGTACATCAACATCATCGGGATCGCCATCAAGATCATACTGAAAGGGTCCTGACCAGGCGTCAGCGCGGCGGCCAAAACCGCATTAATCACGATTGCATGTCTACGGTAGCGCTTGAGCAACGATGCCGTGACAAGCCCGAGCTTCGCCCCGACGTAGGTCGCCGCCGGCAGCTCAAAGACTATACCGAAGGCTAAAAGGAAACGCGTCACGAACGGCAGGTAGGTGTCGGCCGTGATCATCTCGCTGTATCGGTCGTTAGCATAGTTCAGGAGAAACTCCAGCCCTACTGGCAAGACCACGTAGTAGCCGAAGGCTACACCCGCCAGGAACAGAGCCGAAGCCAAGCTTACCAAGATGTAAGTGAAGGCCCTTCCCGTCTCGCCGACGGCTGGGGCAACGAACATCCACGCCTGATAAAGGAGCACCGGGATAGTCAGTACGAATGCCGTATAGAGGACCAGCTTCATATCGGTGATCAAGCCCTGCGCCGGACTCAAGTTATTTAACCGCTCGAGCCCGGAAGGTTTGAGGAGCCATTCGAAGATCTGGGGGACGAAGAATACAGCAACGACCGCTGCGACGATGAAGACGAGCGCAACTTTTATGATTCTCGAGCGGAGCTCTTCAAGGTGCTCTATGAGGGTCATGCGCGCTTCACCGTGCGCCGGACGGGGACTCGGTAAACGTAGACGCCCGGTCATATCTAAAAGCTTCTTTTAGCGCTTCTGTTCAGTATGCTCCGCGTGGGCAGCCTCTCCCTGGATACGAACGCTATCCTTATACCTGTGGGGTCCCGCCATCAGTTCTTCGTCTCATTTTTTCTTACCCTCGTCGCGGACGCGCCTCTTGAACTCCCGGATGCCAGTACCGAGGCCTCTCGCGAGCTCGGGGATGCCGTTTCGCCCCGAAGAGCAAGAGGACGATGGCAAGCACCATGATTAGCTCTGTCGGCTCCACCATGTTGAGCACCGGGATCAAAACGAGGTACATGAGGTCCTCCTAATCGTACTCACCTGCCTCACGCTCATTTTATACGACGAGCTTGATACGGGGTACTATCGCTTTGCACCCCCCGCGCCACCGGTGGTTTCCCCACCCTTGAGTAAGGTTCCGATACGCTCTTTGACGGCGTCGGCCTGCTCGCCCTCCGGCTCAAGCTTAAGATATTCGTTCCAGTATTGGATGGCCTTACCCTTCTCTCCAGCCTGTTCGTAGGCCTGCCCGGCGAGGAGATACATCTGTGGTTTATTTTTCTGGGCTTCTGCAGCAGCGGTGTAAGCATCCCCCGCCTCCTTGTAAGTGGCCTTGCGCTTCTCCTCATCCGACAAACCTTGCGCCTGCTTCTCGTAAGCCTGGCCGAGGTAGAGCGGGAGTACAGGGTCTTGGGGGTCAACCTTGCGACCCTTCTCCAGAACCTCCGCCGCCTTGTCTGTCTGGCCTTCTTGAAGATAGAGGACGCCGAGACGCTTAATGACCCTGGGATTTTGTGGATCGTCTTCAAAGTCCTTCTCGGCCTTGGCTATCTGCCCCTCCGATCCCGTCGTCTGCTCTTCCTGCTTGCCAGGTCCGCTCAGAAGATCTAAGAAGCTGTAATTGAGGCCCGTTCCGATACCCATAAAGAGAAAGGAGCCCACGAAGATCGCAGCCAGCGTAATGGCACCGACCTTGGTCCAGAAGCTAATTTTGTCGCGGTCGAGCATCATATTAAGCGCTCTTCTCCCGAAACTCGACTAGGGGTCGACGTGATTGTATAACACCTCTATCATGTTCAACGCTGTTCCTCGTTATTTGTCAATCCCTATATGTAAAAGGTATTATCGTGACCTGGGCCACTCCTCGTTCATCATTGTTTCCGGTGGATTGGTGTGCTGGTTAGCGTAGTTTGGGGTGCGCCAACGGTAGGTTCCTTAAACATCACCCTGGTTTGCATTGGCTTGCACAAACGTGGACAGCGCTACTAGACATCACAATTTCAAGAAGCCCAACCTCCTCAGTAAGTTGCCCAACCAAGGAACTTCTCAAGCAAAGCCCTTCGCCCCTTCGGTTATTGGGTTTTGGGTTTAGCCGAGACCTGGCATCTCTCAATTAAGGAGCAAAGAGAGCAGCCGAGGAACAAATTGATGCTGTTGGTGACCTTCTGATGCTACGCTGATGGGAGCGATGTTCGCTATACCCCGTCCAAGCTCAGCATACTGGTGACCCTCCGGTGATACACAACCGGGTTCGTTAATATTACTAGCCTCGCGATCACCTTCTCGGAAACGGTAAAGGGAAGGGACAGGGGCCGTACAACCCCTGTCCCAATAAGCGCATTCACCTACGCCCTAAGCAAGCGTATCTGCTTTCAGAGCTGTGCGACCCTAGCCTTAAGCCAGATACCATCCATACCAAGGGCTCCAGCACCAGTACTGCCAGCCATACCAATAGCTCCTATACCAGCCACACTGCCATTGCGGCTGCTGAGCCGCTGGGGTAGAGCCGCCGCCTCCGCCTAACCAAGCAGGGTCCCAGTAGTAGCCCTGGGCTAGCGCCGGTGGGACCGCAACGACCATCATCAACACTACCGCGCACAGGATAATGAGCTTGCGAATCTTGGACATCTCTTTACCTCCTTTACCAATCTTTTTGTACAGAGGCGTGGCACGCTTCGTCTCTACAGCGGTGTTCATAATCATTGACCCGGTAAACAGAAGCAGGCGCAAATAGTCTTCTCGTACAGGTGCTATTAGTGTGCTCCTCTCAGTCACATAGGCTGGCATTCTTGCACTCTATGATGGGGTCAATGTTTATGACCGACGCTGTAATTCTTACTACGCACCCCAACAAGCCAGCGGATGGACGTAAGGCTTCCAAGACCTAAGAAGCACCAGTTACCCACAATAAAAGAGCCTGTTGAAGAAGTCGCTGCCAGACCGTTCGACGCTCCCGAACCAGATTCAAAACGTCCGGAAAATCGAGCTCTCGACACCTCAACGAGGGTGACAAGAGGCACAAAGGAGTTCTTCAACAACCGCTAGCCTTCTCATAAACCCAGCAGGTCCAGAAGCACAAAAAGAGCGACGTGATCGCTAAACACGCGTTTCGGCGCTGACCGCGAACTGCTACACGGACGACCGTCGATCACTGCGTATGAGCCGCTTCGCGTTCACCTCCACCCGCATACCGCTGATAAAGCAGCAGGACGATGAGGATCAGCGGAACCACGATGTCGTTGTAGAGTGCCGCCCCCGCATTGTTGGGATGATAATTGTGGGCGACGATGATTTGCTGTACATGTCCCATGGCATCCCCTAAAAGCCAGACGGACGTTGCAATCACGGTCGCGGTCCAGAACTCGGACCTCAGCCAGTAACAGAGGATGCCCAAAGTGCCTATGGCCAGGTTTGCCACCGCTACTTCGGTTTGGAAGGGGTTGCCGGCAGGCCATCCTATGGATGCGGCTGCCTGGTCGGCAAAGACCGTATGACCGACGAACCCGAAGAAGCCTCCTATCCCGACATCTATAACAAGAAGCCACAATAGAAAGACCTCCGCTACGCGCCTGCCGTATCGGGGCCGCCTGTCGCGGTAGAGGTGTATGGCACCAACGATCAGGCTAACGATAAAGAAGAAATAAAATGGCATGTAGTCCTTTCCTCTCTCACCAGGTCTCTAAGCCCAACTATATCGCAACGAATTTTAGGAGGCTCATAACGTCGTCAGCGCTTAGGCTGCCTAATAGTACCAATTCGTTGAGAAACACATCCCCCAAGACAGACTCTTCGGGCAATGGTTGTGTGGCTCCGTTAGCGTATGAGCCTTCCTTATCTCTGCCACAGAAAGCCGCACCGCCATGGTGGGTATAAAAGGGGCGAGTCGCACTGACCCGGATGCTTCCCCGAGGCACTACAAGAAAGGTGCGAGCGGGTTAGGATATCTGGTGTAGTACGTGATGAACGGAGATAAGATGCGTAATCTTGAGTGCACTTGTGCCCCCCCACGGAACTCACCGAGAACCTACCGATGCTAGAGTTGCTCTTTAGAGCTCGGTTCCGTTGGAGCTTGCGGCCGTGTCCGGTCACCGACTAATCGGTGTTGCGGTTACGCTGCGCCGCAATCTGCTGTAGGACGTTATGAACAAGAGGTCCCAGTAGTCGTGCGGTCACACCATGGGCTTTCGCCTATGAACGAGGGCTTGCTTGAGCAGCACAATAGGAACACCCCCCGCGACGATCAGCACGATGTCCAGTCCGAAGCGCTTCGCTCCTTCGAGCATCAACCCTGGTTGGTCTGCCGCCAACGCCACGCCCATTAGGGCTGAAACCTCGATCACGAACAGCGCTACTAACGCCCCAGGAATCAGATAGCGTCGGCGGGAGAGCAACATCACCATACCTGCTAAAGCACCGCAGGCCGACAGGATTATCTCACGAAGCCCGGGCTCGGCCAGGTTCCGCACCTCTGTGTTGCGGATGAACTCCTCGACCACCACTATGCCGGTCATGCGCAAAGCTAAGAAGATAAGCGCCGCCGAGAGGATTAGTGCTAGGTACCCACCAACCACCGACTGTAGGCCTCTTCCTACTACCGCCCAACGCCGCAGGGCCAAGCCTATCGGGACGCAGCTAGTGCCTCGAATCCTGGCGCGATGATCGAAGCAGCCACGAACGAGATCGCCTGGGATGACGACTCTGCGGCAAAGCCGGTGGCGGCGACACCGCCGCCTAAGGCCATCAGGGCCACGTAGTTCATCGTCAACTTCCCCTGGTGACGCAGATCTGTCTCCACCTCTTCCCAGAGTGCCTCGTCTATATCGTTGGCAACCTTCCGTTCGTGCTCAAGATCCATTATGCTCGACACTTCGGACGTCGATACAGAAATCTGGCCCTGGTTGCGCGCTGCGTCGGCGAGCCTAAGAACCTCGTCGGCTTCGAGGTTTAGGGCGTACACCGTAAATAGGTCCCCAGGCGGTTTGATCGAGGCTTCACGCACGACAGAGAAGCTAATTACTCCATCCAACTGCTGTAGATCTTTAATCAACTGATCGGTGCAGGATGGAGGAGCTATTATCTCGATTTCTGTGTGCATTTTTAGCCTCCCGGAGAGATTTCTGAGCTCAGCTAAGCGTTACCGAATCGCTCGGTGATTTGCGTACATATCCATAAGGCGGTTGTGTGCTTAAAACGCGCCAACCAAGCGGACGAATAGGTGTCCGGTTCTCATACTATACTCTCACATCCTCTGAGTATGCGAGCAGCCCTTAGTGGAACTTGCTGAAAAGTAGTACGAGGGGCCCTCGGTCGTAAATTCGTTGGCCTTCAACGGCAGAAATAGGGCTTCTTTGCCTTTTATTGTCAACTCGTACGATTTCAGCTGGGCCTATCAGCAATTCTCAGACAGTTTCGCTAGGTAGCCAAGCCCATTAGACGTTACAAGGGGCCGAGCAGCAGGGCAGCCCCCTGGTCCTGGGCGCAAGCTCTTTAGGGAGGCGGCAGGCTTCAGCGGGTGGCATCATAGGCGCTGAGCGTACTAGCGAAGGAGGAAGCTTGAGAAGAGTAAGGAAGTTAGCTTGGCAAGTTAGGCTATGACTCATTCGATGCTGAAGAGGAGAAGAATCTATGATAAATAATCTCTATGATTTCGCCGTAAGAACTGCCTCTGAGAGGAGAGATATGATCCGATTGCCACGATCACCCTTACCTACCCCCCTACAGAGCAAGATATTGAAAACCAAACATCTCGTACAGCGTTAGCCATAATAGTTGAACGGGTGTGCCGTACCCGCAGTACGCAAGAAACGTTGAGCATCCAGGGCATCAACTGAGGAGATTGCCGGTCCCCAGCGCCTCCACACGGATCAGTGCTTTTGACTTACGCTGTATTATTAATAGCTTACTTACTGGTATTAATCATGTTTGGAACCTACAGAGAAAGGAGCAGAGAGAGCTGAAGCGCATCAAACCCGATAGGAGATACGCCGTCGTGGTTGTGCTCGTTCTGCTCGCGCGCGTTGTCGCACTCCTCTTCACCATAAAGCAAGCTCCCTGGCGAGGGCCGAAATCCTCGCTGCATGCGCCGAGGGGTCTCGCCCTCAGCATAACCGAAAGCGGCGATGCTATCGATGCTCCATCAGCGAACTTAGAAACCTTTGGCCTTATAAGAGCTACTCTGAGCAATATCCTAGGACCACCGCAGCAAGCCCTACGGCTTGACCGGTCCTCTGATACTATGTGCCTTCGTGGTGGTGTGCTCCTCTATATCGTGCTGCTCGTGCCGTTGGTAGGTGAGCTTTTACTGAGGCTGGAGAGCCTGTCACAGTCGAGCAAATGATTCCCAAAGTACTGGAAGTTATCTCATAAATACCAACCTGGGCGATGAGGGAACTATACATTCGGAATGAATCGATCTCAAAAGGCAGAAAACCGTTACTCGCAAGCCTCGCCAGACCACAGGATATTCATTGCTCTCTATTTATGAGAAGCTTCTAGTTAAAGAAGAGAAGCCCAGGGTGAGTAGCAGGGTTAACGAAATCGACTTGGCACGGTTTTTGGCAGCATTGTCGGTTGTGCTTTTTCATTACACGTTTAGAGGCTACGCTGCTGATAATATGACAATTATGCCGTATGAGCTGCTTGCTCCGATCTCCAAGTATGGTTATCTTGGCGTTCCATTGTTCTTTATGGTTAGCGGGTTCGTCATTTTGATGACAGCATCATCTGGCTCCCTCAAGAAATTTACTATTTCCAGAATAATCCGTCTTTACCCGGCGTTCTTGATTTGTTGTACCGCAACGTTCATAGCAACTCTCTTGATAGGAGGAACGTATTATTCAGCTTCCTTGAAGCTGTACTTGATTAACCTGACGATGTTTAGCGGATTTGTTGGGCTACCCCCTATAGATAGCGTGTATTGGTCTCTTTATATCGAAATGCAATTTTACGCACTAGTCGCCTTGGTTTTATTATTTAGACAAATACATCGAGCTCAGTTATTGCTTATTCTGTGGCTAGGCATCACTGTTACTTTAGAAGCACTACCGGTCAGTCCACTCAATGGCATCTTTATAGTCAATTTTTCGGCCTACTTCATTGCGGGTGCCATGTTTTTTCTAGTATATATGGAAGGCTTGACAGCAATACGGGTTATTATAATTATTGGGGCCTTGGGAGTTGCACTTTATCAATCTTGGTATGACTTCACGCCCGCCTTGTCACTAACGACTTATCATAAGGGAACGCTACAAGGTCTAGGGCAGTATTACCATACTGATTTTAACTATTATGTGGTAGCGGGGATTATCTCGGTGTTTTTTGTTCTTATGTTCTTGATGTCTACAAGGCGCACAGGAGTTATTCGGGACAGAAACTGGGTAGCAGTGGGGGGATTAACATACCCACTTTACCTTATTCACGCGAACATTGGCTACATGATATTTAACCTTGCCTATCCAACCGTCAACCGGCATATACTACTATTAGGCACCATCTTTATAATGATTGTTTTTGCGTACCTGGTAAATCAAAAGGTTGAGCGGAGGTATTCAAGAAGTCTACAAATTATACTGGAGCTTGCGTTTACCTCAATAGCTATGCGTCTAGCTAAACGCGGAAAGTCCGGACAGCCTTATAACAAAGGTATAGGCAAGGTTCAAGAAGGTTCATACGAAAGCAGAGATGCTCTTTAGCTCTCTCCCACAAAATCAAATTGACTCCTTTGGACTTGACCCAGTTTGGTGGTTCTTCCTAGCTTTTGGCGAAGAAGTACGGAAAGCTAGTAGCCGAGAGGATCCAGTAGATCATCGAGGTCGCTCATGTCAAACTCTCGCACTGTTCTGCCCGCTCCCAAGCTGCTCTGAGCCTACTACTCGGCGTTCGTGCCGCCGAAAACGCTATCACCCTTTCCGTAAGAACCTCTTCACTCGTAGCTCTTTGCCCCGTGTGCGAGAAGCGATCCGCCAGGATCCACTCCTGGTGCATGAGGACGCTATCCGATCTGCCCTGGCAGGAGGGGGTCCCCGTTACTATTTATCTCCGGGTCAAGAGATTCTTCTATGACAGGGATTCTTGCGAGAGGAGGATCTTTTCGGAACGTTTGCCGGGTGTGGCGGCTTACTACGGTCGCAGACCGAGCGACTCGAGAGCTGGTTCACGCACGTCTCCTTCGCCCTCAGAGGTGAGGCGGGCTTTCGCCTTCTGAAGTTTCTCAACTCGCTCAAAAGCTTCCCGGAACCTCAAGCCTCGAGAGACATGGAAACAGGACCGGGCGAACTGACAGTGGGGCTAAGGATCTTCTTCTTCCCATCCTCGCTCTCCCCGTACCACCATCCCAACTCAGGGCTCCAACACCACCACTCCCAACTACCAGCCTTATACATCCTGTAGTCCCAGTACCAGCCGCAACTGTCTTGGTCCTCTTGGGCCACAGCCGCCGTTGCGCTACCCCCCTGGAACGCTACTGCTAGAAGTGCTGCCACTACTAA
>JAFAPF010000504.1 GCA_019247245.1 Rubrobacter sp.
CAGGGCATGGTAGAGCTCTACTCGAGCATCGTGGGATCGTATATGACGCACCTGAAGGTAGCCCAACACAGTGAGCAGGAAGAATACGTAGATGATTGGTGCTGCCGCCGGGTAGAAGTAATTGTTGCTCTGGGTGATGAACTTGCCCACTTCATCGATGAACAGCCCAACCCCAACCCCTGCTAAAAGTGCACTCACTTTGTATACCCAACGGTTGGCGAAGACCAAAGACAAGAGGCAAGCTATAAACAGCAACAGCCCACCCCACAGCACGTGAGCAACGTGCAGCTCGCTGTTTCCCACTTGAGGGTAGCCGGTGAGCTCTAGGAAAAGGCGGATTAGTATTACTGAAGCAGCGAAGCCCAGCAAGGTTATGACTAAGTATTGTTCGGCGTCTTCGCGCTTGACAGGTTTGCGGATATGTCTGAGCGAGCTCTGCATAAGAACTACTATTCTGTATTACACAACATAGGCAATAATCCCGCACTTCAACGCCGCAACACAGATGAGAGTCGTCAGGGCATTCTCAAGACCTTCAATAAGGCAAACGAGATTGGCCAGATACCTACAACTCACGTGTCAGCCTCCTCGGTTTCACTTCAACCCTATCCGCAAAGCAAGCGAAGAACAACAACTCCTAGGCGAGCATCTACAATCCCGATAGGATGCCAGCAACCGGTACCAGTTCCAGAGCTACGGTTATATACCGCGCCGACTATAATTAGTAATACCACATGGATGCAGAAGATCACCTGAAGGCGTTACCTACTGCCGATCATGATAGTAGGCTTAAGCGATGGTCACAACACTGTAGCGGTAGGTATGGGTAGACCAGAAAGATTAATCGCATCAGGAGAAGACACTTTAGGGAGCTATACTAAGAGGAATACGATAGCGAGACCTAAGATATGACAGCTCGAATCCTCCCCCTTATAGAGCAGTATGGATATCTAGTTGTCCTCTTCGGGGTGATGTTAGAGAGCATCGGGATCCCAATTCCCGGCGAAACCATCCTCATAGTCGCCGGGTTCCTCGTTCATCAAGGTACCCTAAATCTAACTACCACCATCGTCCTTGGCATATTCGCGACGATATTAGGGAACCAAATCGGTTACTGGGCTGGCCTTAAAGGTGGACGGCCGTTCGTCGTGCGCTGGGGCTACTACGTCGGGATCACGCCCGAGCGCCTTGCACGAGTGGAGGGGTTCTTCGTCCGCCACGGTGGTAAGTCCGTATTCCTGGCTCGCTTCGTCCCATGGCTCAGGGCATTCGGGGCTCTGGTTGCTGGTATAGGCCATATGCACCGCAGAAGCTTCTTCTTCTACAACATCTTGGCAGGGGCGGTGTGGGCTACGGCCTCGGTGATAGGCGGCTACCTCTTTGGTAAGAGCCTGGGTCTCCTGGAGACGTGGATTGGTCCGGGATCTGTCCTCTTGGTTATCGTACTCATCTTCCTAATACTGGTCTTCTATCTGGCTTACCGCTTCAGAGGAAAGGATAAATAACGAAAGCCCCAGGAGCTGGAAGAGCATCCAGAGCTAGGCTGCATTCTTCTACCCAGACTTGCACCTATCCCCATAGAGGATATGCTATGTGCATACACATTAATAAAGGCCACGACCAACACTTCGACACCATCATCGCTAGCATCGAGGCGTTGGACGATCGGGAGCTAGATCAGCTCCAAGCCCTCATAAACCGCCGACGTAGTGCCCTCAGACAAAGCACTGTGCTCGAGCGCCGCGGTTACCGTCACGGGATCCTACAGCTAGAAAGCCGTACTTACAGACGGAAAGACGGTGAGCAAACCGAACGCGGCCCCTATTGGTATTTCCACTACCGCCAGGGTGGTAGGCAGCGCACCCTCTATGTGGGTAAGACGGATAGCCCCGAGATCGTGTTAGACGAGAAGATAGGAAAGGAGTAAAGCTGCGAGGCAGCACCGACCGAGGGTAGAAAGCAAGGCCAAGGTCGTCTGATAGCTTGTCCCGGCTTTCTCTTTTTACGCCCTTTTACCCTTGAGTTCGCAATTTACAGCCCGTCCAAGAGCCACGAGAAGGTCCTCTAAGCGCCTCCGAGAGCGAACAACGCCGAGCGAGCCTGCTCGGTGTTCATGGGCTCATTGTAGATCGGCGACCCAGGTTGCTGCTTTCCGCCGTCCCGCAGGGAACCCGTATCCACAGGCGCGAAGCCAATATCTTCTATGAGCCGTGAGACTACCCCTTTCGCCTCCTCGTCATCCCCTGCGACGAAGAGCACGAGGTGGTCTCCCAATCCGGGGCGCCCAGCAGTCGCGAGCGTCTCATAGTACATAGTGTTGAACGCCTTGACGAGGCGTACGTGCGGTAGGTGCCGAGCAACTAGCTCACTCGACGTGAGGCTGCCGAAGTCGATCTGGCCATCGCGCTGCGGGTAGTAGTTCATGGCGTCGACAACCACCTTGCCCGCCAGTCGGGCGACAGGCAGCGTCTTGTAGTCCTTAAACGGGATAGCTATCAGTACCACTTCCCCGAACGTGGCCACCTCCTCGACGGTTCCAGCCTTGACGTTTGGGCCAATCTCTCGGACGAGCCCCCTTAGCGATTCCGGTCCCCTGGAGTTGCTGATGGCCACATCATGCCCAACTTTAGCGAAAAGGTGGGCAGCCGTCGCCCCAATGTTCCCGGCTCCAATAATCCCGATATTCATCCGTAAGGTCTCCTTTAACTTCCCAATAGTGTCGAGAGTAGGATATAGCCCATCCCCAGTAACGTTATCACTCCGATAACTTGGTGCAGGACCGGTCGGTATATTAATTAGTGTAGTATGGGACATGTCTCGCTGTAGCACCACCGTTTATCCGCTGTTTTACAGGTATTTCAGAGAATGTGGGAGCGATTATGGCTCATCCACTCCATGAGTGGCTATCATACCTCCAGATACAGATAAACGGAAAGGGCGTAAGGATGGATGTAGAGAGATACCGCACCAGCAGCTCAGGCTTCAATACGGCCTCCGAGGAGGAGATAAAGAGTGCAGCGGTGGCGGATGTCTACTTCCAACGTGCCATGCAGGTTCTCAGGGCCGAGGGTAAGGAGCAAACTCCCGTCCACGCCGAGGTTGTCCTCAAGGCGTCAGATCTTGAAAAATGGTACGTCCTTGCGGGTCTTGACGAGGTAGCCCACCTCCTCAAAGGTATCAAGATCGAGGCCCATGCCTTGCCGGAAGGTACAATATGCCGCCCTCAAGAACCGGTGCTTACCTTGAGTGGACCGTACGAAGTGTTTGGTGAGCACGAAACAGCGATCCTAGGGTTTCTCTGCCAGGCCTCCGGGGTGGCGACCGGGGCGGCGCGGTGCCGACTCGCCGCGGGCGAAAGGCGGCTGATCTCCTTCGGAGCCAGAAGGATGCATCCAGCCATAGGCCCGATGATAGAGCGTGCCGCATACCTCGGTGGCTGCGATGGCGTAGCTGAAACCTTAGGCGCTAAACGCCTCGGCATCCAGCCGGTCGGCACCCTCCCCCATGCCCTAGTCCTGATCCTAGGCTCGACCGAGGAGGCCACCCACGCCTTTGATAGGATCGTGGAAGA
>JAFAPF010000513.1 GCA_019247245.1 Rubrobacter sp.
ACACCAACGACCGCCCGAAGGTTCAACTCTCGCACGGCAGCCAGGCCCAACCCTCGGCCCGCACCTTGATAAGCGATGCTGGAGTCCAGAAAGCGTTCGCAGAGCACGACCCTTCCATTCTTCAAACGTGGCAGGATCTCGCGTCTCACCAGGTCTGATCGGGCTGCCGCATACAGGTACGCCTCGGTCCACGGATCCATGTCGAGTTCCGGATCGAGGAGCACCGTCCGGATACGTTCGGCTGTAGCTGTTCCACCTGGCTCGCGGGTAAAGTAGGGCGACGGATCTAAGCCGGTCAGAAGCCCTTCAAGATTGCCCATGAGCGTAGATTTGCCAGAGAAATCCAGCCCTTCGACCGTTACGAAAACGCCACGAGGTCCCTGCGTGACCAGAACTATACTGCGGTCCTGCGTAGGGCATATTGTTCAGCGGCAGCCACGTGGGCTTCGAACAGGTGGCGATACTCACAAACCTCTGCGTCACGCATAGCCTCCGCATGCCACTGCACTCCCACCAACCAACGCTCAGAGAGATCGTGGAACTCGACGGCCTCTATTACCCCATCGGGAGCATGGGCAACCGCAACCAGGCCTCCGGCCAGGTCCTTTATTGCTTGGTGATGGTAGGAGTTGACCCGAAGAGTGATAGCTTGCAAGATCTTTGCTGTCGCAGAGCCTTCTTCCACCTCGACCTCGTGTGTCCATTGCCACTTCGGTGTCTGCTGAAGGTGCGCGATCGAACCATCGCTAAGCTGAGACGGGAGGTCTTGATAGAGCGTTCCACCAAGCGCCACGTTCAAGACCTGCATACCCCGGCAGATCCCAAATACAGGTATACACTCCTCGAGTGCGTACGTGAGACACGCCATCTCGAAGGCGTCCCGCTCGGGGACGGTCTGGCCAAGCTCAGAGAGGGGCTCTTGACCATAGTAGCCCGGGTCAAGGTCGCTGCCCCCGCTCAGCAAAAGACCATCTATCCTTCTCGCCATCTCCTCGGCTGTCTCGGCGATGGGTGGCAGAACCACGGGTGCCCCACCGGCCTGGGCCACACCGGTTATATAGTCCAGATCTGTCCGCACGAAAGCGCCCAAAGGACGCTCTCCAACGAGCTCTACGTCCTCTTTAAGGGTAGACGTTACTCCTATTAACGGGGCCAAGAATGCTTATCCCCCAATGTCCGGCTCGATTCACCCTACGGCTACGGCTCGCCACAGCTATAACGTCGCAGCGTAGCAGACGGTCGCGGCTATCGTCCAGAGCAGAACGTGGCCGCCTATCTGAACTAGTGGCGAAGGCTTGAGCACTTCAAAACGCTCCTCAAGAAGAAGGGAAGTCAAACGCTCCTCTACGTTGTGGACTTCTCTAGTTCCTTCGGCAGGGACTTCGAATCTACCTTTTTTCGCCTGGCATTCGATACATGCTCACCCTCTTCTGCTCCGTTGCTTGCGCTGTTCATTCCGGCTCCTGCCTTGACAGCTTGACGTTGCTCTTCTTTCTTCGGGCACCCCATGTTAATGCAGGTGATCCAAGGTCGGCTGCGACCTCCGACCACCTTTATCTCGGGCACTTCGCAAGCGTCACACAGAGTGCCAAGCGGGATGATCTCGCCCCGGGGTGGCAGCGAGTACGTCACCCGGCACTCAGGGTACCCGTCACACCCAACGAAGCGCTTCCCAGTTTTGCGGTTGCGGCGCACTATCAAGTTCTTGCCGCAATTCTGGCACGTCCCCAGAACCGAGTCCTCACGGATACCGCTCCGGACGATATCTGCAAACTCCTCTTGCGAGCTCTCCAGATGCTCGTAAACTCGCCGCAGAACGTCGCGCGATTTATCAACCACGAAATCCTTACTAATCTTACCCTCAGAGATCTCATCCATGCTCCGCTCGAGCTCGGCAGTCATCTCGTGGGTCGCTATCTCTGAGGCGAAATTCTTCAAGGCCTTCGCAACCGCCATACCAGTCTCTGTGGGCACGAGAGGGTCGTCATGGACATAGCCTCTGTCGTAGAGGTTCTGGATGATTGAGGGCCGCGTCGCCTTCGTGCCGAGGCCTAAATCCTCCATAAGGCGAATCAAACGACCTTGCCCGTACCGCGCAGGCGGCTGGGTCTCCTTGGCCAAAATCTTGGACTCTATTACCTTGAGCTCCTCTCCCTCGTGAAGGGATGGCATCTCCTCGTCGGCCCGTCGACCGTAGGGGTAGACCGCGAGCCAGCCCTCCTCGGTGACGACCATGCCACCCCCGACAAGAGGCTCTCCCCCGCTCTCCAGACGTACGGTAGTGCGTAAGGTCTTCGCTGGCTCCGAGAGGGTGGCCAGAAAGCGTCTCGCGACGAGCTGGTAAATCTTCCACTGATCGTCCCGCAAGGTCTCTTTAGAAGCGTGGCCCGTCGGGTAGATCGGGGGATGG
>JAFAPF010000519.1 GCA_019247245.1 Rubrobacter sp.
GTAACCTCTTCGCATAAGGAAACCGTAGACCCGACGCACCTGGGTGTCGGATCCTTCCTCCTCCACATTATACCGCCGCCGCACCGTCGCGAGAGCCGTGTGATACTCGGAGCGCTGTGCAAACTCTTCGTTGACGGCTTCCCGCGCAATCTCTTCGTCGACCCCGAGCCGCCTGAGGTTAAAGAAAATCCGGCGTGGACCGTACTTTTTGTTGGCCTGGTCGCGAGTCATACTACGGGCGAGCTCTTCGTCGTCGAGATACCCAAGCTCCCCTAGACGCGCGACCACTACAGTCACTGTCTCCGGTCCGTATCCCGCCCGTGCGAGCCTCTCACATAATTCACCTTTCGAACGCGCCCGATAGCTCAAGATGCTAAGCGCCCGGTTCATCGCTAGCAACTTCTCCCCGGCCAGCCTTGCCTTCTTAAGCCTCGCCTTCGAGCACACAGCTCCCTCAAAAAGGCCATGCTCCTCAACTGCAATCCTGGAGTCCAACTCTGCCCAGAACTCGCCGTCGACGAATATTCTCACCCTATCGTGGCGCTGGACAACGCCGGTTACGATGGACACCTAATCTCCAAACTCTCTAGATCAAACGCCCGGCTGGCTGCTCCTCACGTACTGCGTTATCGCGCTCACCATCCCCATGCCCCTCACCATTATCTACCGAGGAAGTGTTCAGATCGAGCTTCACATAGATCTCAGTGAGGATGCGCTCGCGCACCTCGTTGTTCTCCTTGAGAAAGAGCTTGACATTCTCGCGGCCTTGCCCCAGCTTCTCGTCTCCGTAGGCAAACCAGGCGCCCGACTTCTGTATAACACCCTCCGCCATACCGATGTCCAACAGACTACCCTCTTTGGAGATCCCCTCACCGTACATTATATCGAAGTCCACCACCTTGAAAGGTGGCGCCACCTTGTTCTTCACAACCTTGACCCGCGTCTGGTTGCCGACCGTATTGTTGCCTACCTTCAAGGGCCCGATGCGCCTTATATCAAGCCTGACGCTAGCATAAAACTTCAGAGCTCGACCACCTGGTGTCGTCTCCGGCGAGCCAAACATCACCCCGATCTTCTCTCTCAGCTGGTTGATGAACACTGCCGTAGTCCCCGACCTGCTCAAAGAGCCCGAGAGCTTCCGTAAAGCCTGGCTCATTAGTCTAGCCTGAAGTCCCACGTGAGAGTCGCCCATTTCGCCCTCAATTTCAGCTCTAGGCACCAGCGCGGCGACGGAGTCGATGACAACGAGGTCTAAAGCGCCCGAGCGGACGAGGGTATCGGCTATCTCGAGGGCCTGCTCACCGTTATCGGGTTGTGAGAAGTAGAGGTTTTCAAGGTCAACACCAATGGCCTGAGCATAACTCGGATCAAGGGCATGCTCTGCGTCGACGAAGGCAGCGAGGCCTCCTGCTCTCTGCGCCTCGGCGATGATGTGCAAAGCGAGGGTGGTTTTGCCGCTGGATTCGGGGCCAAAAATCTCGACGATGCGTCCCCTTGGAACGCCGCCGATCCCCAAAGCAAGGTCAAGCGCCAAGGCCCCGGTAGAAATCGAATCTACCTTCCTTGGCTCCTCGTCGCCCATGCGCATAACCGAACCCTTGCCAAACTGCCGCTCTATCTGAGAGACAGCAGCGTCTATTGCCTTTGTCTTATCCACTGCATCCTCCAACCGCTCTATTTAAACCTTACTGGCATCTTCGATTATACTGTAGGCGATACGCACTCCCAACAGTTAACGTCGCGCTGCTCGACGGGCGGCCTATTTCTAGCCCACCGAGTTTTGGGTGAAAGTGCGGGTGGCACCCTGGCCCGAGCTACCAAGCCGACCAAGGTTTCGGCCGTTAACCTCTACCTCGACGGCACCAGCGTTGGCGACCGAGACGGTTACGGCGTTGCGAGCCTCGAAGGTCTGGGAGAAGCCGGGCTGCGCAATCCGAGAATCGGCGACGTTTTGATCTGTATAGACGGTCAGCCCCGTAGGACTGTCGACGACCTTGAGCGTCACCCGCACCGCTTGGGGAGTGGTGGCCTCGACGACCGGAGTGGTGGCCTCGACGACCGGCGAGGTCGTCTCCTGAACCGCAGCTGGCTCCTTCGCTGGCTGCTCTTCTTCCTGTACAGACTTTGAGCCGGGCTCATCGCCGACAGTCTCGACCGACATCTGAGAGCCGCGGCCGATAAAGTAGAGTGCGCCTATCACTGCCGCGAGCACAAGCATAGCAAGCCCCACGGTGAGGATAGTCGCTCCAAAGAGCCTACGGCGCTCGACACCCCCGAGGAGAGTAACTGAAGGCAGTTCGGGCTCCTCCTCCCTGGAGATGCTTCCTTCATCATGGCTAACAAACTGCCGTCCCCAGCGGGCAGCCCGGTATTCCCTGAGTTCGCGAGAGAGCCGCTCGCCGTCGAATCCGAGGAAGTTCGCGTATGTTTTTAGGAAGCCGTGGACATAAATCGCATCGGGGAGCATGCTGTAGTCTTCGCGCTCCAGACCCTCAAGATAGCGTGTCCTTATCTTGGTCGCCTGCTCAACCTCTTTGAGAGAAAGGCCTTTCTCCCGACGTTTTTTTTCGAGGAGGGCGCCGATCTGTCTTGCCTCCTGCCAGTTTTGGTCCCCTTCGTTCACCATCAGAGAGACTATCACAAAAGCGAGAAGTCCTCGTCCTCTTATTGGCAAAAACCTTCGCTAAAAACCTTCGCTACCTACTCTCCAGTAAACTAGCTTTCTAGAGCATCCTCTTGGTTCCTAGCATCGGACCGTTGTTAGTCGGCGCCCTCTTTTACAATGTCGAAGATGCGTGTTAGATCGAGTTCGCCACCTACTACTTGGCGGCTTTTAGAGCCCTCGTAGGGGCCGACTATCCCAAGGCGTTCGAGAGCATCGATGATACGCCCAGCGCGGGAGTATCCGACCCTGAAACGGCGCTGCACCGCGCTCACGGAGGCCTGCTGCGTGACGACCACAAATTGGGCTGCCTCCGGAAGCAGCTCATCAGCGGGTTCTTCGGTCTCCGCCTTTTCTTCAGGAGAAGGAGCGGTCACCTCTTCTATATAGCCCTCGCTCATATGTCTGGCACGTGAGGCACACGTAGAGACGACGCGAGTCACCTCTTCTTCAGAGATGTAGGCGCCCTGGATGCGGGAGGCTCGGCTAGCAGAGACAGGTTTAAAGAGCATATCGCCTCTACCGAGCAGGGCCTCGGCACCTACGCCGTCCAGTATCACGCGGGAATCGATTTGCGAAGAGACAGCGAAGGCGATCCGGGAGGGTATATTAGCCTTGATCATGCCGGTGATCACGTCTACAGAAGGTCGCTGGGTTGCCACGACGAGGTGTATCCCCACCGCCCGCGCCTTCTGCGCAAGCCTTATGACCGCATCTTCGACCTTGGCCGCAGCGTTCATCATAAGATCCGCGAGCTCGTCGATAACGACCACCACGTACGGCATCGGCTTCTCGCTGTACCCTAAATCGTTGTAGCCTTCAAGCGAACGCGCCCCGAACCGTTCCAAAACTTCGTAGCGCCGTTCCATCTCCGAAACGGCCCAAGACAGAGCATTTGCTGCTTTTTTGACATCCGTAACGACCGGTGAAATCAGATGTGGCACCCGGGCAAACTGAGAGAGTTCAACCCTTTTCGGGTCTATAAGGACCATCTTGACCTGCCGGGGATCGGTGGTGAGCAGGAGTGACGTTAAGAGACAGTTTAGTGTAACGCTCTTCCCAGAACCCGTGGTACCCGCTACCAAAAGATGCGGCATCTCAGCGAGGTCTAGAAAAACAGCCCGGCCGGAGATGTCTTTACCCAACCCTACTGGCAAGCTCCAATCGTTTGCGTCAGGGTACTCTTGGAAGACGTCTCCCAAAGTCACAGTAGCCGCTCTGGTGTTTGGCACCTCAACGCCTATAGCGCTTTTTCCGGGGATCGGAGCTAGTATACGGACCTCCGTAGCCGCCAGAGCGTAAGCTATGTCCTGCTGGAGGTTTCTGATCTTGCCGACCTTAACACCGCTTCCGAGCCTAAGCTCGTACCGTGTTACACGTGGCCCTACAACCGCGCGGACCACATATGCCTCCACCCCTAGTTCGGCCAGGGCACCGGTGAGTTTCCGGCTTGTCTCTGTAGCATTATGCTCGGGCCCGCTCCGCCCAAGGTTTAAAAGCGAGACAGGTGGCAGCACATATTCCCCGGGCATTTCCTGCTTCTGCTTCTCCTCTCCGAATCCCAAAGGTTCCCGTTCCTCAGGCAACACGACGTCGAGCGACACATCTTCCGGAGAATCTTCCAGCACCACCGGATGCTCCTCCGTCGGGTCTTCCTTCGATGCAGCCTCCTCCACGAGGAGTGTTGGGGGTTCGATCGCCTCGTCTCGAGAGCTCTTCGCCAAGCGCTCCTCGTTAAGCGTACGTAGCCTTACATAGAGGTGGCACACACCCTCACGTATTGCTCGGATGAGGGTATGTAGGGTGACACCAGTAAGCAAAGAAAGGCCCACAGCATACACAAAGCCGAGAGCGAATGCAGCTCCGACAGGACCGCCTATCCAGTAGATGGCCGCGTACAAAAGGCTTCCGAGGAGCCCACCACGATTGGGGTAGCTAGAAGCGTCAAATCGCACCTGTGGTGAAAGGGTAGCGGCGAGGGTCGTAGCGCTGGCGAGTACGAGGAGTGCCACGCCCAACATCCTTACCCGTTCAAGACGTCCAAGTAGCACGAGAGCGCCAGCTAACACCACGAGTGGGGCCAGCACGAAGCCAACCACTCCCAAAAGGTGTGTCGCTGCAGCGAAGCTGAGTTCCCCCAAAAATGCACCACGGCCTGTGAGAAACGCCGCGGTGAAGAACAGCCCGGCGACGAATAGGACAATACCCACGAGCTCGCGGGAGAAAGACTGCCCGAGGCGAGAAACCAGTCCGAACAGATCTTTTCCGTGGGCGGCGCGACGTTTCTTTGCTCCCGTAGACCGCCGCCCAGCTCGTTTTTTGTTAGCCATGACCTTTAGTCTAGCGCAGAAATCACAATGCCGAAGTCGAACACCTCATGTAGAAGAACTCGTTCTTTAAACCTCAACTATTAGCGGTAAGATGATCGGGCGCTTGCGCGTTCTCTCGGAGAGGAAACCCGAGAGATCCTCGCGAATAGCCTTCTTGAGTTCACCCCAGTCGGTGATACGCTGCTGGGCGGTGCGGTCCAGCGTCTTCGTAACTACGCTGATGGACTCGTCTACGAGGCCGTTCGAGGCCTGCGACTCGACGAAACCGCGCGAGATCACATCCGGCGTACCCAAAGGCACACCACTCTGGGCGTTGATCCGCGCGATGACAATAAACATCCCCTCCTCGGCAAGCTGCTGCCGCTCGCGCATGACACCAGAAGACATATCCGCCACGCCTCCGCCGTCCACAAGGAACATGCCCGCCGGGATGCGATCCAGCCGACGCGCCTCACCATCGGCCTCGAACCCGATCCGGTCACCGTTCTCTAAGACGAAGATGTTACCGTCCGGGATGCCCATGTCTATGGCCGTCTTAGCGTGAGCCTTCAAGTGCCTGAACTCGCCGTGTACGGGAACGAAAAACGTCGGCTTCAACAGCGATAGCACAAGCTTCTGCTCCTCTTGCGCAGCATGCCCCGAAACATGTACCGCCCGTAAAGGAGTATAGAGCACCTCTGCACCCCGTTTCATGAGGTTGTCGATCGTACGTGCTACTCCCCGCTCATTGCCTGGAATGGGGTGCGCCGAGATGACCACGACGTCGCCCCGACCGACTTCGATGGTACGATGCGTACCGTTGGCGACGCGGCTCAAGGCCGCCAGAGGCTCTCCTTGGGCGCCCGTAGTGAGGATCACGATGTCCCCGTCGGGGATTTGGTTTATGTCCCGCTGGTCCACGAGCATAGGAGCGGGGAGATCTAGGTAGCCGAGATCGCGTGCGATCTGAACATTACGGATCATGGAACGCCCGGTGACCCCTACCAAGCGCCCGTGCTTTTTGGCCGCTTCGACAACCTGGCTTATACGGTGAATATGAGATGCGAAGGAGGCGACGATGATACGGCCCTGCGTCGTCTCGAAAACCTCGTTGAAGGTCTCCCCTACAATCTTCTCGCTGGGCACGTAGCCGGTCCGCTCCGCGTTGGTTGAGTCGCCGAAGTAGGCGAGCACGCCTTCTTCTCCCAGGGCCGCGTAGCGCGCCAAGTTCATCGGCTCACCTTCGATCGGGGTCAGGTCGATCTTGTAGTCGCCAGAGAAGATTACTATCCCCGCGTCGGTGTAAAGCGCTACAGCCACTGCGTCCGGGATGGAGTGGTTGACGTTTATGAACTCGGTGCGCGTACCGCCAATGTTTACGGTTTCGCCAGCCTTAACCTCTCGTAGACAATCAGCCCTCTTTATGCCGAGCTCGGCGAGCTTCGGACGCACGAGTTCAAGCGTGAGCCTCGTCCCGTAGACAGGAATATCGAACTCACGCAAGAGATACGGCAGGGCGCCAACATGGTCCTCGTGGCCATGAGTGAGGATGACGCCCAGGAGTTCGTTTTGGCGCTCTCTAAGGTAGGAGAAGTCGGGAAGGACGAGGTCTATCCCCGGCATCTCCTCATCCGGGAAGGCTAGACCAGCATCTATCAGGACGATCCCGCTCTCCTGCTGCACCGCGGTCATATTCTTACCGATCTCTCCCAGCCCCCCCAGAGGAACGACCTGCAGGGTCTTACTACCGTTTAACAGCGTTGGTTACCTCCTTGTCTTAATTACTAGCCTTAGCTAAATATAATGCCGACCCTTGGTCAATTGTTATTTAAGTGCCGTCCCAAGTCGAGCTCCTTCGGACCGACCGCTGCGAGGTACATATCCTCTAATTTCAGATGCTCGTTGGCAAGACGCCTTACATCGTCGGTGGTAACCACCTCGATTCGGTTGGAGATCTCCTCAGGCGTCAGGAGCTCCGTGCCAGTGACAATGCTCCGACCGATCCGGAACATCCGTGCAGCAGTACTCTCTAAAGCCAATATAGTCGAGCTTTTTAGTTGCTCCTTGGTTCGGTCGAGCTCCTCGTTGCTGATAGGCTCTTCGCAGACCTTACCAAGCTGCTCAGAGATGACCTTTACAGCCTCCTCAACGTGCCTGGTCGTGGAACCCACGTACATCTTGACGGCACCCGCGTCCGAATAACCCTGGTGGTATGAGTACACGGCATAGGCCAAGCCACGCTTCTCGCGGACCTCCTGGAAAAGCCGACTGCTCATACCGCCCCCCAAGACGTTGCTGAGCGCGCTCATCGCATAGCGGTCGTCACTCTTAGCGGGCAAGCCTGGAGAACCCATCGCTACGTGATACTGCTCAGTCTCCTTGAACCTGTAGGAAAAGCGGTTCTCCGGCGGTATTGGGTTCGCTTTTCGCACAAACGGCTCACCCTCGGGCAGCCACCCCCCGAGCTTCTCCTCGATCATATGCTCGAACTCTCGTGCGTCGAGCCTGCCGGCCCCGATGAGGAAGACGTTCGGGGCGGTGTAGGTGTTTTTGTGGAAGGTCCTCAGTGTGTCGTGATCCACACCGCGGACCGTCTCCACCGAGCCGATGATCGGACGTCCCAAAGAATCGCCGTGGAAGACCAAACCAGTGAGGTGCTCGTCGGCTACCTGATCAGGTCTGTCCTCGTACATCTTGATCTCCTCAACAATCACCTCCCGCTCCCGCTCAAGGTCAGCCAGTGTCGGCGAGATGACCATCTCGCTCATGATGTCTAGGGCTCTTTCGAGGTGCTCAGGCAGGAAACGGGCGTAGAGCACGGTATACTCCTCACTGGTTGCCGCGTTCTCTTGGGCGCCGATGCTTTCGAATGCCTCCGCTATGCCCAAAGCGTCCATCCTGGGGGTACCCTTAAACAGCATATGCTCCATGAGGTGGGTGATGCCAGCAACCTCTTCCTTCTCATCACGGCTACCGGCTCGGATCCAAACCCCCAACGACACACTCGTCGCCTCCGTAAGAGGTTCAGAGAAGATCCGCAAGCCCTTCGGAAGCTCCTTTATGTTGATGATATCCCTCTCATTCAAGGGAGTCAGTCCTCCACCTTCTCCAAAGAGATGCGCTTCTGCTTGTCGATCTCAAGAACACGCACCTTAATCCGGTCGCCTTCCGAAACGACGTCCTCGACCCGCTCAACACGCTGCCTGCCCGGCGCTAAACGCGAGATGTGTAGCAAGCCGTCGCGACCCGGCACCAGTTCGACAAAGGCGCCAAAATTCGTGGTCTTTACCACCTTGCCTGTGTAGATCTCGCCGGCCTCGACGTCCTTGGTCATCCCGGTTATCGCAGCAGCAGCCTCTTTTACAGAGGCGCCGTTTGTACCTGCGACGTAGACTGTTCCATCGTCCTCAACGGAGATATTTACCCCAAACTGCTCCTGCATGGCGTTGATCGTCTTCCCACCGGGACCAATAAGTAGACCGATCTTCTCGGTTGGAATAGAAAGGACCTCAACTCTAGGGGCATACTCCGAGACCTCCGTCCGCGGTCCCGATATAGTCTCGCGCATCGTTTCTAGGATTTCGAGCCGTCCTTTCTTGGCCTGCGCTAATGCTTCCCTCAAAAGTTCCGCCGAAACCCCGGTAATCTTCATGTCCATCTGGAGCGCAGTTATGCCGTCACGGGTGCCCGCAACCTTGAAGTCCATGTCTCCGAGATGGTCCTCAAGCCCCTGGATGTCCGTAAGAATAACGTAGCTATTGCCCTCCTTGACAAGGCCCATCGCTATGCCGGCTACCGGCGCTTTAATCGGCACACCCCCATCCATTAGCGCTAGCGTCGAACCGCACACACTCGCCATCGATGATGAACCGTTCGACTCAAGCACATCCGAGACGAGGCGCATGGCATACGGAAACACCTCCTCAGACGGGACAACCGGCACCAGCGCGCGCTCTGCTAAAGCACCGTGCCCAATCTCGCGTCGTCTCGGAGCCCCAACCCTGCCGGTCTCGCCGGTGGAGTAGGGCGGAAAGTTGTAGTGGTGCATGTAGCGCTTCAAGGTCTGCGGCTCTATAGTGTCTAGCCTCTGAGCTAACCCCAAATCTGCAAGCGCGAGCTCGGTGAGAACCTGCGTCTCGCCGCGCGTAAAGAGTCCAGTCCCATGCACGCGCGGAATGATCCCAACTTCCGCAGTGGTCGGACGAACCTCGTCGAGCGCCCGAAGGTCCGTGCGCTTGCCGTCCTCAAGGTACAGCTTGCGGAACGCCTCTTTCTCCAGCACAGAGATAGCGGCCTGGATTTGCTCGGCCTCCTCCGGCTCACGTTCCTCGGTTAGTTCCGCGCGCAGCTGGTCGAGGGTCTGGTGTCGACCCCTACGGTCGGGGCTGATAATGGCATCCTTTACGCGCTCGAGATATCTCTCTCTAAGATCAGCGAGGAACAGTGAGTCCTGCTCGCTGTCAACAAAGACCTCCTGCTTCTTCTTACCGTATTCAGCGGCCCATCCCTCGATCGCCTCAGCCTGGGCCCGCACTGCCTCGTGGGCGAACAGCATGCCTTCGACCATAACTTCCTCGGGAACCTCGTTCGCCCCGGCTTCGACCATCGTTATCGCTTCTTTGGTCCCTGCCACCACGAGATCGAGATCGCTTTCGGCGAGCTGACTATACGTAGGATTGAGCACGAACCCGCCATCAGGTCTCCGTCCCACCCTTACGGCCCCGATGGGCGCGTCAAACGGTATGTCCGAAAGGGCTAAAGCCGCCGACGCCCCGACCATGCTGACGGTGTCGTACGGCGTCTCCTGGTCGGCACCTAACACGGTGCCGATGACCTGTATTTCGTAGTGGTAGTCCTTTGGGAAGAGGGGCCTTAAAGGACGATCGGTGAGGCGGGAGGTAAGGATAGCTCTCTCACTGGGCCTTCCCTCACGCTTTATGAAGCCGCCGGGGATCTTGCCAGCTGAGGCCATTCGCTCCTCCACGTCCACACTTAAGGGCAAAAAGTCCACCCCCCGCCTCGGGACCACCGAACGGGTCGCGGTCGCCAAGACTATTGTGTCTTCGAGTCGGGTCAGAACAGCGCCACCGGCCTGTCGCGCCAACTTCCCGGTTTCGAGCACTATCACGTGCTCGCCTATAGGTATCTCTAAACGCATATTCTTTTTCTCCTCTACGTTCTATGAAATCTTAGAATGATTTGTCGAAACGTGCGCTACCTGCGCAGCCCGAGCCTGGAAATGAGTGTACGGTAACGCTCGATGTCCTTTTTCTGCAGATACTTTAAGAGCCGGCGGCGACGACCAACCATTTTCAAGAGGCCCCGCCTCGAATGGAAATCATGCTTATGCTCGCGCAGATGCTCGGTGAGATGCTGTATGCGCGTCGTGAGTAAAGCGACCTGAACCTCCGGCGATCCAGTGTCCTTATTGTGGGCCGCGTACTTCTGAATTGTCGTGTCTTTGCTTTCCTCGACTACCGCCAACTTCTTTTCTCCTCTTTGCTCTATCGTTCTCTAAGTCAAACTTTTGACCACGCATATGTTACCACGTGCCTCAAGCACCCTCCTCAAGGATAGCGCGAGCCTCTACAATGTCTCGCGCTATCTGCTCCTTGAGCTCATCGATCCCAGAGAACCGTTGTTCCGTACGTAATCGCTCGACGAAGGTGACGTCGACAACCCTTCCATATAGATCTCCCTGGTAACCTAACAAGTGCGCTTCGACCCTGCTGTCCCGCTGGTTAAAGGTGGGAGCCACACCGACATTCGTGCACGCTCCGTAACACTCAGCCTCTATCCATACGTGGCCCACATACACTCCCCGCTCGGGCACCAGAGAACACACCTCCGGTAACACGTTGGCGGTGGGAAAACCTATGGCGCGCCCTCGCTTGTCCCCCACCACGACCTTGCCGCGCAAGGAGTAAGGTCTACCCAAAAGTCTTGCAGCCTCGCACACCTCGCCACCGCCGATGAGAGCGCGTATCTTCGTCGAGCTGATGCTCTCACCTAAAAATGCACAGATAGGTATAGCATAAGCCTCCCCTCCCATCTCCCGCATATACCGGCGTAAGTCCTCGACGGTCCCTGAAGCCTTATGACCGAACCGGAAGTTCTGACCGACAATCACGACTGCGGCCCTGAGCTTCCCGACGAGCACTTCTCGCACAAACTCCTCAGGATTCTTCTTCGAGAGGTTCTTGTCGAATCGTATCACGCGCACCTCGTCTACCCCACACGCAAACAGTATCTCTTTACGTACTTCCAACGTAGTCAGTAGCTTAAGCTCACTGTCTGGCCTCAAAACTGCTTGCGGATGAGGGTCGAAAGTCGCCACAACTACCCGCAAACCTCTCTTGCACCCTTCGTCCATTGCACGCCGGATTACGACCTGATGCCCGAGGTGTACCCCGTCGAAGTTTCCCAACGCAACAACTACCCCGCGCATAACACAACCTCCGGACGTGCAAGGGGCACGTCCTCGTCATCCCTGTAGATTGCCAGCAACTCACCCCCAGCCTCTACCCGGTAGCTACCTTCAATCCCGAAAGCACTCAATCTGCTCCCGTTGCATACCAAAGCGCGCTCTATAGGGGAAATGTTTACTGCCGGCAAGAACGTTACTACCTCCCTCTTTTGTATTATGTGCTTTTGTATCGTGTCGGAAGCGAATTGTTCGAAAGTCGAAGCATTTTCAAGCGTGAGGTGTCCAACGGAGGTACGACGCAGGGCGCTAAGATAGGCACCTGTGCCCAAAGACTCGGCCAGGTCAGCGACAAGGGCCCGTATGTAGGTACCGCTACTGCACATGACGGTAAAAGTTGCGGTTTTCTCGGTGGGATCTAGGGCTTCGAGGAGCAGGGAGTGAATCGTCACGATTCGGCTCTTGCGTTCGACGTTTTCTCCACGGCGATGCGCATTGTAAAGGCGAACCCCCCCCACCTTGACAGCGGAGGCCATTGGTGGGGTCTGCAAGACAGTACCCGTGAAGCGTCTGGCAGCACCTTGCAAAGCGCCCTCAGAAGGCACTAAGGCATCTTTGAGGATTGTGATCTTTCCCTCTGCATCCAGGGTGTCGGAGACGGCACCAAAAGAGGCGGTAGCTGTATATGTCTTGTTTAGACCGGTTACATAGCGGGAAAGGCGGGTGGCCTGGCCGATGAGGAGAACGAGTAGCCCTGAAGCTAAAGGATCCAGCGTGCCGGTATGCCCAATCTTGGTTCCATTCGGCAAAAGGTGCTTTACCCGGGCGACTGTCCGGGCACTGGTAAGGCCGGACGGCTTGTCCAAGAGCAAGGCCCCGGAGAGAGCGGGCGGAGTTATCCGATGCCCCCTACGATCTCGCCCAGGTCTATAACATCTTCTAGGACCCTAAGCAGCTCCTCTTTGGCGTCCGATGGTGCCGTAGAAGTGGTGTGTCCGCCTACTAGGGAGTATTGTCCACCGCCACCAAAAGTGTGCGCAATCGCACCAACGCCTACGATTCCTGAGCGCAAAGAAGCTTTGATGCCACCTTCATTGTCCCTCAGGGGGGCTACAACCTCGACGCAGGCCACGGTCCGAAGGTAGTCGATGACTTCCTCCGACTCGACTTCGGTGGCGCCAGTGTGCCTGTAGTCGGAGTTGTCTACGATAGAGATTAAGGCTTTACCGTAGCGCTCGGTATTGGCTAGAGAGATACCAACAATGTTCAGTTGCTCGACGGTACCCGTGTGGTTAATCCGGTCGTCAACTTCAGCCGGGACCACATCCGCGCGAAGGAGCTCGGCGACCAGCTCGTGGGCTCCAGGGGAGACGGCACGACGGAAGCGGAAGCCACCGGTGTCCGTTCACACGCCAAAGTATATCGTCTCAGCTTCCTTTTTGTAAAAAGACACTCGGAGCCCATCATAGGTAGTGACTACTATCTGGGCACTCGCGGCAGGCCGAGCGTCGACGACGTTTATCTTCCCATAGAGTAGGTTATCCCCGTGGTGGTCGACGTTCAAGCACACCGGATTCGTTCCCTCCTCCGTAGCACCCCGATCCGGTCAGCCCGAGAGATAGCGACCATTAGTAGCGAGTAGCCCGACAGGCACTCCGACAAGGGTTCTTCAGGCAGGAGCCACCTCAAGTAGTTCGGTACCTCCTCGGCGTAACAGAACACAACTTTAAGACCCAAAAACGCAATAAGTACACCAGCCGACGGCGGAGCCGATGGCGTCTGTGTCAGCTCTGGTATGTATGGTTACGGCGGCCAGGTCCGGCCTCCTAAAGAAATTCGCGATCTCGCGTATGGTGTTATTCGTCCACCGCATCTTCTCTCATCCCTTTAAGCTTCCTTAGAGCCGCCTCGACTCTACTCACGTTCTCAACGACTGGATCTTGCTCGAAACGGAGTCGTGGAGTGTGCTTAAGGCGTGTCTGCGCTGCAACTGCGGCTTGTATACGTCCAGCAGAGCTCTGCAGACCCTCCCTGGCACCTTCGATATTCTCGCCGGAGAGCAAGCTGTAATAGATCGTAGCCTGCCTCAGATCTGGGCTCACGCGAACATTGGTAACCGTGACAAGGCCTTTAATGCGCGGGTCCGAAAGCGACGCGACCTCCTCGCCAACGATCTCCTTCAAACGGGACTCGACCTTGCGGATACGTTCGCTCAAGGCGTTAGCTCCCTTAAAGCTTTATGAACTCTTCCCGCCATTCGAGTATCGCCAGCTCCTCGTAGTTCAAGAAGGTCCGACGAACCTCCTCACGCTTGTCCTCCGCCGCCTGCTTGCTAACTGCAGCGAGCGCGAACTCGACCGTGGCCCGCTGCCAGAAATCCTGGTGCTCAGCCTCCACCACAGAGACGTTCTTACGGCGCAGCCGATCTTTAAGGGACCTCAAAGCCTGGCGTTTGTCCTTGAGGCTAGAGGCAAAAGGTAGCTCCAGCTCTAGCCTTACAGCGCAGAACAAAGGGCTCGGAGCCTACCTCGGAACCTCAACGACTTCGAAGAACTCCAGGACATCTCCTTCCTTAACGTCGTTGAAATTCTCGACGCCGACGCCGCACTCGAAGCCCGCCCGCACCGAGCGGACGTCGTCCTTAAAGCGCTTCAAAGAAGCTATCTGACCCTCGTAGATCACCGCGCCGTCACGAACTACCCGAACACGGTTGTGGCGAAAGACCTCGCCGCTCGTCACGTAG
>JAFAPF010000331.1 GCA_019247245.1 Rubrobacter sp.
CCGCAGGGGGAGTCAGCGACATAGTAATGGCGGCGCTCGTCAACGCGAGAGAGTGCGTCGCCCTGGAGGGTGCATCTGTCGCGACTCCTTCGCATGCGATCACGAACGAGAACTCCCTTATCTGGAAGAGCCTGAGTCTCACCGTAAACATCACTATGTTGTCGTACCCGAAGATCCGGGTGATTCCCCCGAAGCTAACTCCCTTGATACAGAAGACGAGTAGAGCTACAAGCGCGATGGTCCTCGCTCTCCCAGGAGGAATACCGGATCTACGAGCATCTCCATCGAGACGAAGAACAGCATAGCGAATACGTCCCGTAAAGGGTCGATTTCCGCGAGAGCCTGATCGCTGTAATCAGGCCGGCCGGCTTAAAATCATGCCAGCCACGAACGCCTCGAAGGCGAACGATAGCCCAAAGAGGTAGGTGCCGTAGCCTATCCCGAGCCCTATCGCCACAACAGAGATCAGGAATAGTTCCCGCGAGTTTAAGGGCACGATCCTGGCTATCAGCCAAGGGAAGATCTGTATACCAAAGAGCGCCATCCCCAAGATAAAGACGGCTCCCTAAGGCTACGACGCCGAGATGGGAAAGTCCCTCGTCTGTGTTCCCCAGCGCGGGGAGCAAGATGATCAAGGACATCACGGCAGATTCTGCACGACGAGCATCCCGACGATCACGCGGCTCGATAAAGTGCCTATGACCCCCTGTTTGGAAAGCGCCTTTAGGACCACCGCAGTGCTCGAAATCGAGAGCAAAGCCCCAAACCATATCGCCTCCGTCCAGGCCAGCCCGAGAAGCTAGCCGAGGCCGTAGCCGAACGCCACGGTAAACGCTATGTGTTGGATGTCCCGATCAGCGCAACACGCCGTACCGGCGCCAGCTAAGAGGGAAGTGTAAGCCTATCGCGAAGGGGAGGAGCGCCACCCCAATCTCCGCGAGCAGCTCAATGTCATGAATCTCTCCAACCGTCGGACCTGCGGTGTTGGAACCGACCAATACCCCAAGCTCGCAAGGTGCTAGGGTACATCTTCCGTTTCAAGCTCCATGTCGATAAAGCCTCTCTTGAGCTTCCCCGAGCTTGCGAAAGCCTCCTCATCACCTCCTCATCATATTCATCATCCCGGAGCCGCGAGCCCGCGAAGTAGATCGCTGCTCCCTTGACCTCGATCAAGAAATCGGCGCTTGCGGTTAGCGAGACCCACACACCGCCAGTCGTCGGGTTACGCAGCACACTGACGTGCGGTATGCCTGGCGCACGCAAGCGTCGGCTATCTTTTGCAGCTGGATAAGGGAGCGCATACCCTCCTGCATCCGGGCACCGCCCGTCGCGACCAGAGAGACAACAGCCTGCTGGGATTCCCGCGCTCTTAGGCCTCAACGATCTTGGCACCAACCGCTTCGCCCATCGACCTTCTCGGAAGGTCGATGGGCGATGATGACAACGGTCATCCCGTCACGTAGGCCTCCCCAGTGATTATAGCTTCCGTCTCTCCGCTCTTCTCGCGTGTGCGCCAGCTGCGCTTCATACCCTGGCCAGTCTAGCAGGACTTTGGTGACGGTCTCCTCCCAAACTCCGCGAACCTGTCGGTCACCGCCCGGATGGCCTCACGGGCCGACGGAGAAGCAACGCTAAACGTACGGTTCCACTGCTCCACGTCCAAGCCTCACTTCCCTGGGGTGAACCTACCCCTTCTGCTCCACTAGTCCTTCGCGCACCTTGTGCTTGAGCACCTTGCCCATGGTGTTGCGCGGCAGCTCCTCCACGAACACGACCCTGCGCGGCTTCTTGTAGCTTGCGAGTTTGTCTTCGAGAAAGTCTCTCACCTCTTCCTCAGTCAGCTCGGGGAGGTCGCGCACTACGGTGGCCACGACCTGCTCCCCGAACTCCTCGTCGGGCAGCCCCACTACGGCCACCTCGGCTACACCGAAGCACCCTTTGAGTACCTCCTCAACCTCACGCGGATACACGTTGTAGCCGCCGCTGATGATCAGCTCCTTGGACCGTCCGCTGATCGTGAAGTATCCATCCTCGCCAACGGACCCCAGATCGCCTGTGCTGAACCACCCATCCTCATCGAAGCTCTCTTCGGTGGCGTCGGGACGGTTCCAATACCCCACAAAGACGTGTGGGCCTCGCACTTCGATCTCTCCTATCTCTCCTGCAGGCAGTGGCTCACGCGTATCTACATCCACCACCCGCGCTTCCTGGCTAGGGAACGGCCGACCCACCGTACCGGGCCGGCGCTCGCCTTCGTAGGGATTGGTCAGGTTCATGCCTGTCTCGGTCATCCCGTAACGCTCCAGGATGCGCTCTCCGAACAACCGCTCGAACTCCTCGAACGCCTGGGGGCTTAGAGCGGCACTCCCCGATACGTACAGGCGTAAAGCTTGCGGTCGTTCACCACGGGTTGCTGCTTCCCGGAGCAGACGCGTGTACATGGTCGGTACGCCGAAAAACATCGTGAACGAGCCCTCCAATAAGGCATCGTATACCTCTGTGACATCGAACTTGCGCCACAGCTCGGCGCTCGCGCCGGCGAAGAACGTGCCTTGCGCGCCGACCATCAACCCGTGCGTGTGGAACAGCGGCAGGCTCAGGAGCAGGTGGTCGTCGTCGGTCCACTGCCAAGCTTCGCACACAGCCATGGTGTTCGCAACGAGGTTCCGATGCCGTAGCATCGCTCCCTTGCTACGTCCCGTAGTCCCAGAGGTGTACGCTATCACCGCCAGGTCTTCTTCACGTGGTGGGCTTGGCTTATAAGCTCCGGCGGCACCCAAAAAGGAGTCTAGCTCTTCGCCGAGTTCGACTGCGGCTTCCAGCTGGGGCAGGTCTCCACGTACATGTTCAAGCTCCGGCTGTCGCTCCTCGTCGGTAAAACACAGGCGTACGCCAGCATCGTCGAAGATGTGCTGCAGCTCCACTTGACGATACTGAGTGTTAACCGGCACCACCACGCCGCCCGCCAGGTGTGTACCCAGGTAGGCAGCCAGTAAATCAGGGCTGTTTCTGAGAAAGAGCGCGACGCGCTCGCCCGAACTGAGACCCCAAGATCTCAACGCTGCAGCGAAGGTCTCGACCCGTCCATGCAACCGCTCATAAGTCCACCACTCACCCTCGAACCGCAGGCACAATTTCTCTGGCGCGTGTTCGGTGTGCCGGGAGAGTGCTTCGACGATCGAAGCCGGACGCGCCCTCATTGCCGGTCTTCTCCGGGTAGGGTGCCTCTATCCATAAATGCTTGGATGCTCATTCGTCTCCAACTGTTGCGCAGTATATCCCCTTCCTAGTGTGCATTGGCACTATCAACCTTGGTGAGTCAAGGCTCAATCACTCGCTCTGGCAAGCGAGGATATGATTCGTCGTGCGGCCCGGTGCTGCGTTAAGCTCGACGGATGAACCTCTAGCAAATATTGCTTTATAGCCTTATAGGCTTTGCTGGCGGTACGCTATCCGGTATGATCGGCATAGGCGGCGGAGCTGTCTTCGTGCCGGCGCTGGTTTATGCGGCAGGATGGAGCAAAGGATGCCAGGGCAGCGAGCTTGTTCACCTTCGTATTCGGTGTGCTCTCGGGTACGCTACGCAGCCTGAGTAGCGAGAACCCCGTTGACTGAAAGTCGGTAGCGCTCCTCACCTCTGTAGTCGCCCCTTCGTCATTGGTTGGGGTAGCTATCAACCGTTTCTCCCCTGAAGTCCTCGTACAGCTCGTTTTCGCCGCTTTTCTCATTATTCTCGCCTATCCCGTAGCGTACGCCCATCCGCCAACCACGGAAAGTTCTCGCAGGATCCCATGCACCCGCGTGCTCCTCACCGGGGTGGGCGTCGGAACTATGGTCGGTCTTGTGGGCATAGGGGGCACGGTGCTGTTGATCCCTTTGATGGTTTTGGGGCTCAGCCTGCATGTCAAGAGTGCCATGGCTACCAGCTTGGCTATTACCATCTTTACAGGCATCGTTGATTCCGCCGGATACATCATAGCCGGCTTCGCTCAGATTTCGAGCCTGCCGCCGCTCATCGCCGGGGCAATACTTGGGGCTTGGCTCGGGGCCGACTCTAGAGAGCGTATCCCCGGAAACCTTACTACAGCGTGGCTTCGCCCTCTTTATGGTCCTCATAGCAGCCCGACTCATCGTCGATGCTGTAAGTGACTTGTGAGACAGCACATGTGAGTTAGACTCTGGAAGCGGACATCTAGCAACTACTCGTCTCGTGTCTC
>JAFAPF010000124.1 GCA_019247245.1 Rubrobacter sp.
GCCGATAACTGCTGTTACCGAGCTTAGCATGGCTGCCATATCAGCAGATCTAGCGTCATAGCCCATCGAGGCCATCGCGGCGATGTCAATCATAAGTGCTAGGAAAAGCACTGCTACTATGCCCATCCCTACGAGGACGATCCAAAACCCGTCCCTGGCCAACATTACGTCGTTTTGCGAGGGGGTGGCAGTTCCCTCCGATACACTAGCTTGTTTTTTGGCGGCTTCCGGTTGCGGAGGGCCATTTGGTTCAACCATGTCTTCCACCTTTTCCACACGATCGATCTCAGGGTTGGGGGAGAATGCGTCTGGCATCCTCGCGATTTGCTTTGCGATGTCTTCTGCTTCGATGCCAAGATGCGCAAATACTTTACGAATCTTCTCGATTTGCTGACTCCTTTTATTGGTGCGAAGCAGGTAAACAAACTGCGCAATCTCTATGTCATCCACTTTTAACTCGTCATTCGTTGTGCTCCGGATGGTGAGGTTCGATTGGTTAGTCTCGTTGGAGAGCTTAAGGTCCCAGGCTGAGATTCCGTAAATTGAGCAACCTACGAGGTCAGCCCCAGAGAGGTTAGCCTGATAGAGGTCAGCCCCAGAGAGGTTAGCCTGTTGGAGGTCGGGTCGAACATCCAAATTTTCCTCCCTCCACTTATTCCACGCCGTCACCCCCTGCTGCTTGAGAATGTTGAGTTGTGCTTCGTCTGCCACGTAGATAAGCTTTCCCCTAGCTTCTTCCCTATGTTTTAACTATAGCCCTGGACAGGCAAGAACGAAACGCCTGAAAAGTGTTCATTCACCCAATTGCCGCTAAGTGATGTTCTCGGAAATTGATATCCAGGATATTGAATAAATCCGCCCCGATGAGGCCTATAGAGCGGGTGGAGAGCCGGATCTTGCGGATCCGCGAAATCTACATGTTGTGGTGGTGGATAAGTATGCGGTCTCGCTGCATACCCTATAAGTCCACCCGGCTGCACTAGGGGGGCTAAGTGCGAAAAAGGGCTAACGTCTGCCAAGTTCTGAGAACTTGCCTACCCTACCTGCCGAGTTCTCACTTTTCTAAGCTCGTTCTCTCTTTGTATGAACAACAATACGTATCTTGCCCATTTCGGGCTTGTTGAAGAGCCCTACTCAACCTCACCTAACCCGAGGTATACGACGTGTAAAGCGGAAGAAAAGATATTCTAGTGCTCGCTTACCTTTGCAAGGGGCGCTCGCACTGAAATGAATTGCCAAGGATTTGTGGGCTTTCGCCTTGTCGGCTTTCTCTAAGGTAGGGATTGTGTGCGGCTAGTGGTCAACGTTTACTACACGTTCGCTCTTCGCTGGCGTCGTTGACGTACCTCGTGCCAGATAGCAACTGCCACCATCGCCGGGGCAAAGAGCACGATCGCGGTTGTACTGTCAAAGAAAAGGATCACTTCTCGTAATGTTTCGCTCACCAATCCTCCCTGTTTTAGGGTTGCATCGTCTTCTAAACAACTCGGCCAGAATATCCCGTTTTCCTAGCCTCCGCAAAAACCTTTGGTGCTCTTCTGCTCAGCTGGGTTTTATGCATCTTGGTTAGATGCAGGCTGCTGCTTTGTCTACTCTACCAAGCTTCTGAAGAAGCTGAAGCATCAATGGACGAAATTATCACAAACGTTCTTAGGATGCTTAGGTGAGGAGTTTCGTAGGATCTTTACCCCATCTTGCCTAAGGCAAAGTTGCTATCTTGTTGTTGGAATTTATAAAAGGCACGAAAGGGAGTGTATAGGTCATGCCCGAGAGGACCTCGCTCTGGGTGAAAGAGCACCCGATTGTCACCTACTTCGTTCTTGCCTATGCCATCTCCTGGATCATCGTGGCCCCACTCGTCGCCTCTGCTCAAGGGTTGATCGACGTGCCTATACCATTTTCTTTACATTATCTGAATGATTATGCTCCCTTATTGGCTGCAATCATTACCACAGCCATCTCTAGCGGAAGAGATGGCCTTCGTGATTTTTTTCGGCGAATGATCAAGTGGCGTGTCGGGTGGGGGTGGGTGCTAGTGGCTGCCTTCTCACCGCTGGTGGTATATGCGCTTGCGGTGGCCATTGTCGTTTTTGTCCTTGCAGATCCGCCGCCTGACTTGAGCTTACTTGGGACGATCGCCTACATACCCTTCCTGGGATGGGGCGCCTGGCTATTTTGGATACTCACGGCCGGGTTCGGAGAAGAGAGCGGGTGGCGCGGCTATGCTTTACCCAAGCTGCAGAGTCACATGAGCGCTTTATCAGCAACCCTCATCCTCACCTTATTGTGGGTGGGCTGGCATCTGCCTCGCTTCTTCTATTACGGCGGCTATATGGAGCTAGGCTTCTCCGTGTTACCGCTTGTTGCGCATGGCTTTTTAGCGCTAGCTATCGTGCTCACCTGGTTATACAACAGCACGCGCGGAAGCATCCTGATGGTGGCTTTATTTCACGGTGGTTACAATTTCTGGGCCGCCTCGGGTGGCGCTGTAGGGTCTATCAGTTCCACCATAGATGCGTTGTTCGTCATTTGGGCAGTAGCACTGGTGATTGTGGCTGGACCAGCTAACCTTTCCCGCAAAAGGAAACATGTAGTGTAACGCCATAAAAACCAACGTTTCGAACCTGCAGCAACTTGCAATGATGCTGACCCAGGTAGCCTCGCTACTATGGCATATCGCGCTCGTCGCTATCCACTATGTTCCTGAGCAGGCTTTCTAAGTAAACATCCCTATTCGAGAGGTTCGAAGACCTAGGATATGGGGCTTCGCCATGTCGGCTTTCTATAAGGCTGGGATTGTGTGCGGCCTCCGCAAAAAGTAAAGGGATACACCCTTGACTGTTTGCTCCGGCCGTCTTCGTTGTCAGCTAGGAAAGCCGATGAGATAGCTTTAGCAGCCTCCTATAATTCTCGAGCTGATCCGCCTTACTCCTTAGCTCTACGTTGCCGCCCAGTTGTGTAGAGCATGAAGAACGTATTCATCACCTGCTGGTGCTGCTTGAGTGCCTCTATATACCAATCAAGGTACGCTTCTCCTACCTGTGTGAGTGAGTACACCCGACGCGCCGGTCCGTCCCCAGTTGTCTCCCAATGAGACCTAAGGGCACCATTATGCTCCAGCCGCCTCAATGTCCTATACAACGTGCCCGGGTTTATTGCTTCAAACCCAAGCCTTGCCAACTGATCCATGAGCCTGTACCCGTACAAGTTCAACTCCACCAGCACCGTTAGGAGGACTGCTGGTTCAAGCCAGCTACTCGGTGTGGGTAAGCTTTCCTGATTCTGGGGAGCTAGCCTCTCAGGCTCTGGTGTGTCTTCTGTCTCGCTCATACCATCTCCTCCTTTGGTTGCCGGAGGACTGGAGCTTGTAAGGCATCTTATACCCGCTACTGGTTTTGTTTATACGGGTTGCCATGCTCCTCATCTGCTGGCTGGCCGTATTCGTTTATGAGCTCCTGTGCTTTGTCAGGTGTGGGTATTTCCCGAACCCAATAGGTGAGGCCAGTTGCCTCATCAGAGAGCTCGAAAACAGGTTCACCACTGTTCCTACATCCAGTTGTGGGCGAGTACCGAGAGGGTGTGGTTGTTGCCAAAGAGAAGACGTGAAGAGAAGCCTTCATCTATGTCCCAGCCAGCCGCCTCTATAGCCTGCTCTTCTATCTCTTCGCGTGTCATTGCCTCTCTCTCTACTTTCCTCGATCTATCAAGGCGTCTCTGCCGTAAGCTCAGTGAATTCCTGCTGCCTTAAAAGCAAGCCGACTTCTGCCAGCTAGGAAAGCCGACTGGAGATATAGTGGCGCCTCTCAAGCGTTGCAAATTGCTGCCACTCCTTAGATGCCGACTGGCTGATGTAGCGCAGGTAATTCTCAGCTCTGTCAAGGATTCTTAGTTTCTGCTCTCGTGGCAAATCAGTGGTGCAGAAGTGATCAATTGCTCGTTCAAGTCTGTCGGTCTGCTCTGTTGCTTCCTGTCGTGCCCCTGACACCTCAACTTGTCCTATCTCCCCCCAGCCTCTTTTTTTGGTGGCTGTACCTGTTTGTAGACTGTCCTAACACCCTCACTGTAGCTGTCAGTGCTGCCTTTGACATCGCGTGTTTTGACACCTACACCCTGTTTGTGGAGTATCACGCGGCTGTCCTTTCAGGACAAGTGCTCAGTTATTTGGTTGAAAACCGAAAGTGCCATTGCAGCAATATCCTTAGCTGATGACTCAGTCTGTCTGGTGCGTTTTTGAATCGCTCTCACGGCTTCCTGAGTCTGCGGAGCAAGTGGCACAGCTTCCGGAACAGT
>JAFAPF010000304.1 GCA_019247245.1 Rubrobacter sp.
CGGTCGGCGTGTCTTTCGTTCTAACAACCGTCTGAGCTTCTCCTGGAAACGCCACCGTCGTGTTTTCTCGTCCCTCATACGGATCTCCCAATCTAGGAAACGTTTCACCCGTTGCCCCTGCGAACACTAGTCTTCACGCTCCTCCTGTACCACGTCCGGCCGTCGGCTAGGTGGGGTTGCCTTCTTCCAGATCCATGTCTTCTGGATGCTCGGATTCCAGGCGTTCGCGGGCCACCCGCACATCGCCATCTTCGGGATGGGTAGCCAACCAGTCATCTGCAGCAGCCCTGGCTTCGTCTATTTCAGATGAGGTTCGGGCCTCAGCCACCTGATTCATGATTTCCTGATGATCGTGCGACGCCTCATCTTTTCTGGCTTGTTCTGATTGTTCTAGTTCTTTCCGTGAAGGTCCCCGAACCAACAGGACTGAATTCCATGGGACGAAGATTGTTCTTCTTTCGTCCGGGTCTAGCATGAAGGCTTCGATACCATTATCGTCGATCGCTTCCAAAAGGTATATACCTACTCTGGTTTCCTGTGGTCCTGCAATTATCCCGTGTGGGGTGACTTCAGCGGAACTGGCTACGTAATGAAGTTCGACCCAGTTACCCACCCAAGCTTGTAAGATTGATGCTTTCGTTCCCGATTTCCGGCCCATCGGTTACCCCCTGGTTGCTCTCACCGTTTTGCAGCTAGTCTAGCAGGATGCTACCCCTAAAAACCCAATCGCCGTCCCCTTCTAAAAACGCTAAGACGCGGATGTACTTTCACAGGTGCGTCCCTACACCTTCCTCCCTTTCCAGCATCACCCGTACGGGCGCTAGTGTCGTAACATTCTATCCTTGCTGGTCGTTCCCTGTCGACGTAGGCTATTGGAGCGAGGAAGTCTTTCCCACGGTCATGCATCCTTTCCCCTACTTATGGTTCTGATCAAAGAAGGGTCAAAGCTTCTTGTAGAATCCTGGCTCGGCGGTCCCGGCTAAAGGTCTGTTGGCTACCTTTTTCGGTCGGTAAAATACGCTAGTGCTCGTGACAAAGAAGTGGCGATGGCCAAAGTACTCTAAGCGAAGCATCTACAAGAGAAGGTGACGAGCAGGCCTTTTCTTCCTTATACTTCTAACGGTGTCGGCTCTGGCTGGTCTCAAAATCTATCTCTCCTCGGACGTCTTCGAGGGGACGAGCGGTGAGCCACTGGAGCGGGTTGTCACTCCTACCGTCGAGCAGTCCTCCGAAGAGACCGCGTCTGAACAGGAGGAGCCCCAAGGAGCGGCTGTGGTTCCGAACGATCCTACGCTTTACCTTACAGTACCCAGACTAGGCATCTACGGCCACACCGTAAGAAACGATGACTCGGAGGCTGCCCTCGCTATAGGAGCCGTCAAGATGCCCGGAACGGGCTTCCCCTGGCAAGGGGGGGCCAATACTTACATCGCCTGCCACCGGATTGGTTGGCCCGGTACCGAAAGCTACCACCAGTGTCTCAACCTCCCTGCGATGCAAAAGGGAGACGAGGTCATCCTCGGTGATACCCTCGGCAGGATCTATCGCTACCGGGTAAGCAATGTCTTCACCGTCAAGCCCGGTGATAACTGGGTCATGGCTCCGATGAGAGGCAGAGATATGGTTTCATTGCAGACCTGTACCGAGACCACCTCTGATTGGTGGACGATAGGGCCGAGGCTCTTTGATGGAGGACCTGAGTCGGGCCGTTTGATAGTTCAGGCCGACTGGGTCGACTAATCCGGATCCTCCAGAGGAAGTCCAGTTTCCTGTTTGTTGCACTCTTGTTATCGTCTCGTTATCTGCGCTGTGTATAAAGAAAGTCAGTTACGGCACCGGCGCCCGTTTACTCTCCTCCTTGCCTCTACCTCCTTCGCGGGTGCCGGGCTATCTTGGTCTCCTCGGGATCAGGGCCGTGACGGCCCGCTCGCATCGTAAAGCCCCCAGCCGGGAGCCTTTTACAAGAAGCGGACATATATAGCATTTCAAGCATTTCACGTAAATTGTCATCGGATTAATATTCGTAAGGCAACACGTCATGCCGGTAAGGTACTGGCCGCTTTCCTAAAGGACCGGCTGGACGTGACCGATCTAAGGAACACTACTTAGAAAAGCTCAAACGAAGCGGCGTAACTCAACATCCCGGTGGCCTCGAGGCTGCACGCCGGCTCGCTGAGCGGACCGGCTTCACGTCGGGGCGGTTTATCCCTGGACATCGGTTGCGAAACAGACTGTACGGTGCGCAATTTGACGAAAAAGCCCCAGGCCGGTGTCGTCGCGGTAGACCTCAGGTCGCAGATGTGAGACCCCCAATGTTTATCGTATCCTAGAGCCGGAGGTTGTTTTGTAGCAACGGCTAACCTTACTATTACCCTTCCAGCCTGACCTCAAGACGTGCCAAAAGAAGGCGAGGATGAAAATCCGCTTTCTGAGCGGACAACGGCTAGCGGTCTTCACGGGTGCGGGCTTCGCAGACGTGTATTCTACCGTCGGAGCGATCGATCTTCTGGAAGTAGCTCTCCTTACCCCCGCTCCATACGGAGCTCTGTCCAGAAATACGGCTCCTCCATCTTCCAGGTCATTACAGATCCGACCTTATATTCGCTACCAGCAGAGCCTCATGACAGATGATACGGCTCATGTTCGGCTCGTACGTAGGTATGGACTCGACGCAAGCAGAAAGTCCGAACATGAAGGGGTCACTCAATAAACCTTCGTAGTGAGCTGCCGGGGACCTGATGGTTCTTGGAAGTTAGCATTCCGTCTAAGTGCTACTCTGGCGAACCGGGTGCGCTATTCTATCAGGAGGTTGAGGTGTTTAGGGTAGAGAGGAGTGGCTCCACATGGAATTGATCGTGCTCATCATACTAATAGTGCTGATCCTGCTGCTGCTGGGACGGGGCGGAGGTTCGTTGGCGGGGCTCGCTGTTAATGCTGTAGTTGGAGTGGTACTTCTCTTCCTGACGAACCTCGTACTTTCACCGCCCATCCCCATCAACCTCATCACCGTACTGATCTGCGCCGTCGGTGGTGTGTTCGGCTGGCTTATCATTCTGATCCTACACATCCTGGGGATAGCTTTCTACGTTTCAGTGTAGTAGCGGTGTTGCTGTACGCTCGCTAAATTAATATCAACTTTTTCAGACACACCCACCGGCTTTCAGCAAGATGCTCAGCTGCCAAATGGCGCTCTCTACCGTGGAGGGGGTAATAAATACGTGCCGGCCGGACCCTTCAAAGATCATCTTAAACAGTGAGTACCAGCCAAGAAGCTCTATTCGTCCAGAGCTTCCTACTGGAAAAAGAGCCAGGCGGCTGCGGCGATCCCGTAGATTATAATGCTTATCCGAAGCACGCGGTCGCTCATCCGTTGGGCAAGCTGAGCACCGACCTGGCCGCCTACTATAGAGGTGGGTGCTATCACCGCTACGGCCGTCCACGCCACGGGTGTAAGCACGGCAAAACCCAGAGCCGCAACGCCACCGATCACCATCTGCAAGAACGCCTTTAAAGCGTTCAGCCGCTGCAGCGTATCATCCAGGGTAAGGTTCAATAGGGCTAGGACGGCCACCCCCAGAGCAGCGCCGAAGTACCCTCCATATGCAGCGGCCAGCGTCTGCGTCAGAAACGCGCCGACACCGGGACGACCGTTCTGATCTCGGCGCCCTCCAAGAAACCGCCCCAGATAGGGTTCGATCGCCAGCAGCCCGCAAGCTACAAGCACGAGGAAAGGAGCGATATCCTCGAACGCCGTTTGGGAGCTTGCCAGGATTAATCCCACCCCTGTAAGGCTACCCAGCACGCTTGCGGGCGTAAGCACCACTGTTCTCTTTCGCTGACCAGCTAGGCTACGCCGGTAACCCCACGCTCCTCCGACGTAGCCGGGAAAAGCGGCTACGTTGTTCGTTACGTTGGCGGTAAGCGGCGGGTACCCTGTAGCAATCAAGACCGGAAAGGAGACTAACGTGCCGCCTCCGGCAGCGGCGTTCAGCGCCCCGGAGACAAAGCCCGCGCCGGCTAGAATAAATCCCTGCCATAGAGTCAGATCTATAGGCACCTGGGAGCCTTCCTGCAATCATCTGGTCCCGATGCTTGCTTTGGAGGTACACGGTCTTCACGCTTCACACGCTTCACAGTATGTGCTTCCCTTCGTAGGAAAGATTAGGTGGCCTGAACACTACGACCAGTGCCACGGCCCAAACTATGAGCATCGTGTTTATAGTGTCGTAAATGAACCCCGTATCCGCGGATGAGGCGTCCCAGAAGTTGTAGCCACCATGGAACAAAGCAGCCATCAAAATGCTTCCACGCGTACTGTTGTATAACCACGTAAGTATGATGGCTAGCGCCAAAAAGCCATGTGCAGCCAGCAGTAGTACGGAAAAGCCTAGTATCATATAGTTGCCATAATAGAAAAACCGGGGCAGGTGCCAGCCCACCCACAACAAGGTAACGATGAGGGTAGCGGACAAAGCACTCATGTTATCCTGCAGTTTGGGCCAGGCATAGCCGCGCCAACCGCTCCCTTCTCCTATCCCGGCAGTGAGGATCCAAAAGATCCAACCAGTCCATCCTAGATAGGGCAGATAAGTTATACTCCCGAGCAGGCTCAGGTCTGGCGGTTCGTCTCCCATGCCAACAACGACTATGCCCGTTGCAATACCGAACAGCGCTAATGGTGAAAAGACGGCAACCAGCACCCAATCCCATCCGACCCACCACTTTATCATCTGCTGAAAAAGCCTACGAAGGCCATCTGTTCCGTTAGCTACCGACGTCGTAATGATCGCGGCCGAGAGGGGCGCGTAGTCGTTCAGATGATGTAAGGCGAAAGGTACAGACGCGTCGATAAAACCTTGCGCGGAGGCGACGAGCGGGGCCACGATAATCCAGGAGATTGCATAGGCGAGAATAAAGTAGGTGATGATCGGGTGTTCCTTCACCCATAGTGAAGCCTTCCCAACCAAAACGAAGCTACTCCCTTGTTCCGCTTTTATGAGCTCTGGCAATATACTGATAAAAGAGCGGTTCTGCTTACGAAACTCCTTACTGGCGGTACTCTGGAGATTTACCAAGGCGATGAAGCCCCATAAAAGAGAGGATTGATGAGCGAAACGTTAAGAGAGGTGGTCCTTGCCTTTAGCAGCACGACCACGATCTTGCTCTGTTCCCCTGCCATGGTGGTACTGGCTATCTGGCATGAGATACGCGAACGACGTCGGCAGCGTGATCGGTAGAACGTAGATGTTATATCCGCATTAGACGGCGAAGCACCCTACCACGGGTGGCTGAGGCGTGTTATCCCTGTAGCCACTTCTCCATCCTGGAGGTCGTCATATTGCCTATATAAAAGGGTAGATCTCCGTGTTGACCTCGTCGGTGCGTGCTATGAAGCCCGGGTAATATGTCCCTCGAGAACTCGCAGCCTGGCCTCGAGGATCTCATAGGCAAGAGCTTCGCGCTGTCAACGTGTGTCATCTAATCCTCGCTGTTGTGGAGCGCTAGTACCGGAGAGCTGATGTCTTCGCACGCCGGCAAAACGTCGAAGCGTGCGCCGGCCATCATTTGCTCTAGGCAGGCGAGTTGCAAAGGCGTGTTCATAATGCGCCCCCTTGGCACCTGATCGAACTTATCTGTATGGCCGCCAAGATAGGCGGCGGAGGTTGCCGAGTTAAACCTCCGGTGCACTAGTTGGCACGGTTCTGGCCCTCAAGCCAACATCGCTCTGAAGGTCTCCCAAGACATAGGCACGCTCCCTGGGGCTCCGTGGGTAGTGAAGATAGATCAGCACGAGTCGGTCCACGCGGGCCTCTGTAGCGCCAGCTCCTGCGCCACGAAGCCCATACACAATACGTGGGTGTTTTAGATGTCGAGGTGATCTAACAACGCTCAAGTCCAAGGGCCAGGTTGGCAACGCTGTGGACGTGGTTCTTCGAGCCCATAAGGTCCAGGTTCCGGGTGCCGAAGTCGACAACACGGGAATAGCGCTAGAGCGTCGGAACCTGTTTGAACCAGCACCAGCCTTCGAGATCCAGCCCGAAGATGAGTAGAGAGGGAGGGCCTTCACCATAAACGTCGTAGTCGATGCTCGTATCGCCGGAGACCACTAGGGGCATGATCCTATCACCGTCCTCTTGGCAGCTTTCACGCTATCCCCGTAGAAGGGTGGTGCGGTATTTAGACAGCCCTTAGTCTCTGGCTTCGGGGGCATTTCCTCGTTGCGCTACCTACGTGAATATGCTCTAATCGTGGGTAATTAATCTCACAGGGACTAGGGGAACTACAGCGAGGAGCCTAAAACCATGAGTGACGCGCGTAAGGGCCACCACGAAGACCACGCATCCTGCGGGCCGGGCTACGCCTCGCCTCAGGAGGCCATGAAAGCGGAACCTGAGAAGACACTCTATGCCATCGCCCTGTACGTCGGGATGGACGTCCAAGAGCCGGATTACCTGGCTACGGTGGATGTAGATCCAGGGTCCTCGACCTACTCCCAGGTAGTCCACCGTACTCCGATGCCGAACGTGGGCGATGAACTCCACCACTTCGGCTGGAACGCTTGCAGCTCATGTCACGGTGATGAGGGGAAAGCCCGTCGCTATTTGGTAGTGCCGGGTCAGTATTCGAGTCGCATTCACATCATAGACATCGCCGAGGAGCGTGCGCCCAAGCTCCACAAGGTTATAGAGCCCGAGGAGATTGTGGAGAAGACCAACCTTACGGCTCCTCACACGGTTCATTGTTTAGCCGATGGATATGTGATGATCTCCATGCTCGGCGATGGCGAGGGCGATGGGCCGGGGGGCTTCCTACTGCTCGACGAGGGCTTCAACGTGGCTGGGCGCTGGGAGAACAATATGGACGGCATGCGTTACAACTATGACTTCTGGTACCAGCCGCGCCATAACGTCATGGTCAGTAGCGAGTGGGCTGCTCCCAACACCTACCGATCCGGGTTCGACCCCAAGGAGGTGGCTGAAGGTAAGTACGGCAGGCAGCTCCACTTCTGGGACTGGAAGGAGCGCGAGATCACCCAGAGCATTGATCTCGGGGAGGAAGGCTGGATACCGCTGGAGGTTCGCTGGCACCATGATCCTGACAGCACCCATGGGTTCGTGGGCGCCGCCCTGAGCTCCAACATGTTCCACTGGCACAAAGAGAATGGTAGCTGGAGTGTGCAGAAGATTATCGACGTCGCTGGAGTAGAGTCCGAAGGGTGGCCAATGCCGGTTCCGGGTCTGATCACGGACCTCTTGATCTCTATGGATGATCGTTTTCTTTACTTCTCTAACTGGCTGCATGGCGATATCAGGCAATATGATGTAAGTGATCCCTTCAACCCTCGCCTCACCGGGCAGATCTGGTGCGGGGGCGTGCTCGGCAGGAGCGGAGAGCTCGCAGGTCGTAAGTTGGAAGGTGGCCCGCAGATGTTGCAGCTAAGCCTCGACGGCAAGCGGCTGTACGTGACCAACTCGCTCTACAGCAGCTGGGACAATCAATTCTACCCCAAGCTGGCCGAAGAGGGCTCCTACCTCTTGCAGATCGACTGTGATACCGAGCGGGGAGGTATGAAGATCAACGAGAACTTCTACGTAGACTTCGGCAAAGAGCCTGCGGGACCCGCCCGGGCGCATGAGATGCGTTACCCTGGAGGAGACGTGACCTCGGATATCTGGATCTAACTTCGGGCCGATGACCACTGTAGGTGAGAGCTGGCCTAAGAATGAGCATTTTTCCGAGTAGAATCCTGTTGGCTACCGGCGGCTCTGAAGAGGCTACTTTAGCCGTCCGAACAGTGATCGATATAGCTGACAATAGCTGACAAGACTGGCTCCGAGCTGCATATCGTCCTCGTGGACTATCGGTGAGCTACGTCGGTATGGGACTACTAGACATCGCCGGCTCTACGCAGGAGGAGCTTATTAACCACGAGACCCGAAGGCTGCTGAATGCTCAAGCGAGGTGGTTCGAAGCTAACGGGGGCATCGTGGCAGAAGCCCATCTGAGGATAGGAAAAGCAGATGAAGAGATCGTTCCCCAAGCCGAAAAACTGGGCGCTGGTCTTTTTATTCATGGGGCGCCGAGAGCTCAGCGGTATAAGACGCGCTCTTATCAGAAACACATTTCCCATTCTGTCATCCGGCACGCGTACTGCCCGGTCTTGGTCGTGCGTGAAGAGAGATGATGATTAGCCTCTAACATTCCTCGTCCTCCCTTCGCTCTTAGACGTTGGAGCTAGCACCTATCTTCTTTTGTGTTTCGAGATACTTCGCGCAGAGAGATGCCTTGCCCTTAAGGCAGACATTCTAGGATGCACTGGCGGTATTTTGGGATTTATTAGCTTATTAGAAAAATATAGGTTATTTTATTGAAAAGTGTTAAGAGAGAGTGTATATTATCGAGCTGTAACGAAAGTATTGTGCACAAGAAGCGAGCAATGCTGCTTCTTGCGGAGAGGGGGCGACGAATGGTAAGAATCACGGTTGAGGTAAGCAATGGGGCCGCCTGTTGCAGGGTAGCGGTACAGGCTCAGAGTATCCAACGCGCTGTGGAGATCGTGGAGGAGCTGAATCCCGGCAGCGATTTCAGGGTGACGTTCCCCATTGACCCTGAAGCGTTCTTTATTGAGGATCCCACGGCGAGGGCTGGATTAATCGAGCATGAAGCGCCGGCAACGTGGGACAAGGCGAACCTGAGGGGCTTATCCGCCGACCCTCTTCCTGTTTTAGGCGGTTGAGAATCTATGTGGCCGAAGATGCCGGCTTGAAGATAAAGCTCACCAAAACCGTCCGTGACTTCGGTGGCAGTCCCTACCCCAAGGGTTCGGTATTGGACGTCCGCATTGCCTCCGACGGAAAGCTAGAGGTGACCGGTGCCCAGCATCTGCCGCTTTACCCTCACGAGTGGGAGCTCGTGCTCACCGACGAGGACCTCGAGCGGTTGTTGGGTAAGTAGGGTACCTAAGAGCGCTGGCCGTCTTTAGCCTTTCTCTATCAACCCTGCGATCTTTACGCCTTCAGCTATCACTCTCAAGCCCAGGTCGTTGGTCAGGCCTGCTGCACGAGGTGAAGATCTAGGGAGGCGGCCTCGGCGTAAGCGCGAGCTTCCAAAAGACCCAGCCTGGCGCTGGACAGCTCTAGACCGAGACCCTGGGCTGACGACCAACTCGTCGTCGAGAGCACGACCTACGCGGAGGTAGGTTCCGTGCTTGTCGACTGAACCTCTCAAACTGGGCCTCCAGCAGCGCTTACGCCGGGGGAAGACCGTCCAGGAGTGCTCCTAAAGCCTTGTAGTTTGCTGCTTCCCTTCCTCTGGCACCGCCTCGAACCCGTGAGCGATTACCGCGCGTGTACTCCTCCGGGTTCTCCTCGACCCAGCGGACGGTCTGGCGGTAGCTCATGCGTTTGGCTAAGACCAGCACGTGGGCCCGTTCCACCAAATGCGCGTTCCACCAAATGCGCGCCCGATCGCCTTACCGCCTCCAGCCCTTCGAGTACGCCGGCGGGCACCATAACCGGGTCGTTCAGCCCTTCTCTTGCCCCCATATCGTACTCCCCATTGGTGATGATAGCTCTAACGCTACTACCTTATTACTACCTTATCACCACTCGACCTTTTAGTATTTGCTTTGAAACCAAGAATCCTGTAGAGTCCGGCGCTTGTGAGCGATTCCGACCGAAGCTTGGAATGAGATGAGGATCATAGTCGTTCTGCTACAGACGCTCGCCGTGGTCGTCTTGGTCCTGGGAGCGCTCTTGCTCCTGGTCGACCCACGCCTGCGGGACCTTGCGGTGGAAGACCTATCCCTGCTAGTCCCCGGGACGAAGTCATCTTCAGATGAAGGCAAGAAGTCCACTCCTACCAAAGAAACTCCTCAACAGGACAAGGCCGAACAAGGCCCACCCACCATTACGCCAAGTGGGTACTCCATCGCCTCCGGTTGCGCGCTCTGGACCGCCGAAGGATTGAACCTCTACTATAACCCCGTCGATCCCACCTCAATATGCGCCCTACCACCAGGCAGCTCTATTCAGCCCGGAACCCAGGCCTCGGGGGCGGTGCAGCTACCCCCTAACTGCGCCATCTCACCCGATTCGGTTACCTACTGCGTCGTCGATGGACAGCTCAGCGCGGATACGCTGCAGGCGTTCTACAACCGAGGCGAACTACAAGCTCCCCACGAATCCCCCGGATAATGTAGGGAATCTATATACCCCGATTCTTAAAAAGATGTTTAGACGTAAGAAGAATAGGACAAAAAGAAGGTGGAGAAGAGAAAGTTAGGTTCGTGTAGGCTGTGTGGGAAACCCGTGTAGGTAGAAGGAGGTAAGTTGTGAAGAAGCTACTTTACTTGGTCGTGGCTGCTCTGGTGGCCATGTTGATCATGGTACCCAGCGTGTTCGC
>JAFAPF010000406.1 GCA_019247245.1 Rubrobacter sp.
TAGAGGAAGAAGCCCAAAGCTCATATGTCGAAAAGCGTTACATACACACAGAGGGGCATGTGGTGTGGGCTCTGTCAAGCATCTCGTTGGTACGAGACTCACAGGGTAATCCCAGCCACTTCGTTTCGCTGTTTCAGGACATAACAGAGCGCAAGGCCCTGGAGGAGCAGCTGAGGCATCAAGCTTTCTATGACTCTTTGACCGGACTACCCAACCGTGCCTTGCTCCTTGATCGTCTTGAGGAGGCCCTAGATCCAGGTCGCCGAGAAGGCAGTTTGGTCACACTGCTCCTCGTAGACTTAGATGATTTCAAGGTCGTCAACGACTCCTTGGGCCACGATACGGGAAATGTCCTGCTCCTCGAGGTTGCCAAGCGCTTGCAGGCATCCGTAAGGCCCGGGGACACTGTTGCACGGCTCTCCGGAGACGAGTTTGTCGTCCTGCTGGAGACCACTAACTTAGATGAAGGCCAATGGGTCTCGGAGCGTATCCAGAAGTATCTACAGGAGCCTTTCGAGATTTATGAGAGAGAGGTCTTCGTGAGTCCCAGCATTGGGATCGCCCTTACCGAAGGTGCCGAGTACAAACCGAAAGAACTCTTGCGCCATGCAGACCTTGCGATGTACGCAGCGAAAAAGCGTGGCAAGGCTCAATACGAATTCTATAGTCCGAGCATGGACACCCAGATCCAAGAGCGCATGCACTTGGAGAGTGATCTCCGCCGGGCGGTGAAGCATGGTGAGCTCGAGGTTCACTACCAGCCTATGATTGAGCTGCATACGGGAAGGATATGTGCTTTTGAGGCGCTGGCACGCTGGAGGCACCCGGAGCGGGGTCTACTCGCTGCCGAGGAATTCATCCAGAACGCCGAAGAGACTGGGTTGATTCGTCCCGTGGGGCTGTGGGTCCTAGAAGAAGCCTGCCAGCAGGGTAAAGAGTGGCGCGAGCATTATCCAGACAGGACACTCCTGATGAGCGTGAACTTCGCGGCAAGTCAGTTCAGCCATCAAGCACACCTGATCAGTAAAGTTCTGAGTAACACTGGGTTAGACCCCAAAGGTTTGCAGCTGGAGATCACAGAGCGCGCCGTGATGGACGATGCAGAGCTCTCCATTGAGAAGCTTAAGAAGCTGAAAGCCCTAGGAGTACGCTTTGCGATCGATGACTATGGCATGGGGTACTCTTGCCTCTACTACCTCAAGCGCATGCCAGTCAACTCACTGAAGATCGACCAATCGTTTATCGCTGGGCTTGGGAAGGACCGAGGAGACACGGCAATCGTGTCTGGGACGATCGCCATGGCCCATGACCTTGGTCTGAAGATCGTCGCTGAAGGTGTAGGAACCGCTTATCAACTCGCACAACTAAAAGAGTTGGGATGCGACCTGGGGCAAGGTTTGCATCTTGGCGAACCGCTAGCAAGCGAGGCGGTAGCGGCGCTTTTGAACGAGGACTGACGCTGGTAGCGGAATAAACATTATCCTGCAATAGGCTCAATAGCATAGTGATTCTTTACAAGGTGAAGACCTCCACCCGCTCGATATAAGAAGCTCCATCGGCAGCCATACAGAAGGTGTAAGAACACCCCACAAACGGGTACACCCGCCAAAAAGCAAGATGTGAGGGGGAGATGGGACAGATACATGACACAGGCAATCCGGAGAGCAATACGGCGGACAGAAGTCCTTGCAAAAGCTATTGAGCACTACTGCACCACCGATCACCCAAAGGATGTAAAGCTCAAGATACTCTCAGAAGCTGAGAGCAATATGCTGCGTGTCAAACAGGCAGCTGCAAAGGGACGGCATAAACTCGCTGAGTTAAAAGTTTTGGCCATACATTCCTAGTCGGCTATGGAGGGAGGTAGAGAGTCCGAATGACACGCGAAGAGATAGAGCAGGCCGTGGAGGAGGCCGGTTGGGACATAGATGAAGGCTTCTCTGCACATCTTCTTGTTGGCGCCAACAGTACTGTCTCGATACTCGCCCACAAGTGGGTGTGGAGAACAGCGACGATCCTGTCTTTGAGCTCTCTGACGAGGAGACTGGCCACACCTATTGGGTTAAAGAAATACCCACTCCCTACCAAGCACAGGAGCTGATAAAGGAACACGGCCGACCAGCCCAAGAGGAATATGGGAACCCCTATAAAGAAGATCAGTAGCGGGTATAGATACTTTACGAGCTCCAGTCCTCCCACAAAACAAGCCAGAGGAGAGGGTATGAGTGAGTCAGAAGGAAAGCCGAAGTCCGAGAGCCTGGCTCCCCAGGATCGAGAGGGTCTAGCCACTCCGAGTAGTTGGTTGGAGCCGGCGGTCCTAGTGACGTTGCTGGAGTCGAACTTGTATGGGTACAAACTCATGGAGCAGTTGGCGATGTTCGGGTTTGAAGCGACGAACCCAGGTACGTTGTACCGTGCGTTGAGGCGGATGGAGCACAACGGTGTCCTTGAGTCTCAGTGGGAGACAACCGGGGGTGGACCGGCACGTCGAGTGTACTCGCTTACACAAGCCGGAGAAGCGTACCTCGATTTGTGGGCAAACGCGCTCAAGCAGTACCAGCAGGTTATGAACATGTTCTTTCAGCTCTACACGAGTGGGCAGTGGAGAGCTAGAGGGAAAGAGCAAGGCTAACCTGCTCGATAATCGTAGTAAGCTGCTAAAGATATCTAGTCGGCTTTACTAGCAGGAAAGAGGAGCGGCTGGACAATAGGTCAAGCCCTTTAGAGCGAAGCGTGGCTTTGCTTTTTGGAGGCCGCACCAAATCTCCTTTTATATAAGCTAACATGGCGAAGCCCAACCATCCTAATTCCCTCTTGCCGCTATGTGAGACGAGTAGAGCATCTAGCAATGAGGTTGTCGTACCTACACTATAGGTTATCACCATGTGCGTCTGTCTTTCGGGCATCCCTAAAGTACGTGCGGAAGCATCTTACGTAGACCAGGGTATAAGCCGAAGGCGGCAGGCAAAGATCATCCTATATATTGATCCTATCCTCTAAGCCGGAATCGAACACCTGGTAGCTAGCTTTGCCCTTGGTCTTAGCCAGGTAGAGCGCCAGGTCCGCTTGTCTTAGGAGCTCTCCCGAGCGGTTGGGAGTATCACCGGCAAAGGAGATCCCGATGCTGGCGCTAACGAAGGTTTCGAGGCCCTTAAGAGCGATGGGTCCTTGCAGGACCGCTAGGATACGCTCTGCAATCCGTACAGCTTCCCCCGTGTCTTCTACGTTCTCCAGCAGAACAGTAAACTCGTCACCACCCAATCGAGCGGCCGTGTCAGCGGGTCTAAGGCATGCCCGCAAGCGGTGCGCTACCGCGACGAGCACCCTATCTCCTCTTTCATGCCCCAAAGAGTCGTTGATCTCCTTAAAATCGTCGAGGTCTACGAACAGCACCGCCACCTTGCCTCCTTGGCGCTGCTTACGGGCTAGCGCCTGTTCGAGGCGGTCCGTAAATAGCGCACGGTTAGGTAGGTCGGTCAGGGGATCGTGGAACGCTCGGAACGCCAGGCGTTGCTCTAGAATCCTGCGCTCGCTGACCATACCAGCCATGCGTATGGCCACTAATAAGAACAGCAACACCGAGCCTCCAGCGATAACAGGAACATTGACATGCTCACCGAGTAGCGCCTGATACACCAACAAAATAGGGGCTATCAGTAACGTCCCGGTTAGCACCGCAAGACGCTGCCACGTGAGTTTCATTTCGGCTTGGAGCAGCGGCTCGGACAAGCCGACCATCGACGGATGTAGCGCGGCGGTTCCAAAGAGCACGTAAGAAAGTAACCAGCCGGCGTCGAGTAGCTGCCCTGTTTCGTAGGTGCCTGCCACAAGCGTCGCTGCATATGCCGTATCGGTGGTCAGCAAGAATACAAAGCTTGCGCTGAAGAGATAATATGCGGGTAAGCGCTTCTCGGATGTAAGCCAGAGCTGCAGCGCTGCTACGAGCACTACCAAGTCTATGATTGGATAGGCGATGGAAATCAAACGATCGAGTAGCGAACGGGTTTGCTGGGAAGCGTTTGGCTCCATCAGGAAGATCCACAAGAGCATTCCCGCGACCGTAGCGATGACCAGCGCGTCGACCAGGTTAGCCCATTGACGCTCAGGAAGTTGCCGACGATGCACTAACACCAATCCCACAGCGAAACAAGACATAGCTAACAGATAGAACGTATCGGCAACTGTAGGAAACGGAGCCTTTATGCCCAAGTCACTCTCGTAGAAGGTAAAGATTACCTCGCCGATGTTCAGCACCAGCATACCTAAGGCAAGCACGTACCAGTGTAGTGCACTAACCGGATGGTGCATGCGGATGCCAGCCATGATCGCCAACATCGAAGAAAGACCAACGAGATTGTAGAAGATGCTCTGCACGCTCACCGAGGGCAGCAAGAAGTATCCACCCACAGCGGAGATGCCCACTAAAATGTAGAGCAGCCACACTTGCGGCCTCCTGTTAATAATCATCTTCCTAGTCGCCTTCCATCGAGCTGTTGTTTCCTCTGCACATATTATCGACACCAGGCATCGGCGGTACCCTAAAAGTGAGAGCTCGGATGCGGTTTAGCCAAAAAAGGTGTTGAGGTGACGGGTTACGGTACCCGAGTGCTGGGAATGAGATGGAAAAACATATGAAGGGATTGTTGAAAACGGGTATCACGCTGATTTTGCGCGAGTGCCACAGCGCTACCATGCGCAAGGGGAACCGGAGAAGTAACGTAGATAGACTGGATACTCTCCCTACCCGACTCCTTGCAGGCTACACCCAAAAGCACGTTCCAGTATTCGCCAAAGGCATAGCCGAGGGTGGCAAGGGCCCATATGGTCGTGGCGGCGAGGCTGTAGGGGAGAAAATAAGGGTACTTCATCTGGCTGACCCCGGCGAAGAGGGGGTTATTATGCTCCGCAGACCCGGGCCGAAACGGCCCACGAAGACCGTTTTGCCATCGTGCTCCTCGAAGTAGCGCTCGACCTTACCGAGGCTTTTTACATCGAGCAGAAAGGAGAGGAAGTGTACTTTAAGGATGCGGGTTATAAGGGGCCGTCCGCCGAAGCGTCCAGCCCAGTAGAGCGCATTATTCGAGATAGTAGCCCCTACGAAGCCCAGGAGTATCACCAGCGGTAGGGTGACTCGGTTACTGTTGGCGAAGAAACCACCGCCAAACATCACGATGTCCCCCGAGGCCGGCAGGCCGAAGTTGTCCAGAGCTGCGCCCAGGAAGATAACGAGAAACCGTATTCGAGGAGCAGATCCGTGGTGAAATCAAGCAAGCTATGTGGCGAATCCGGTACAGATCGGATGAAGTCGAAGAACTCGTCCATGGCGAGACGCCTTTATACTATGCTGAGGTCTTCCCTTCGCATGCTCCTCCAACCACCTGCTCACCCTCCTTCTTCTGGTGGGGACGCTTCGCGCAGCGCCGCCAGCGGCAGGTCGCGTTCGGCTGCCCAGGTTTGCCATTCTTCAGCGGCCCGGGTCAGAAATACCCTCGCCAACTCTTCACGATCCGCGGTCTGCAATCCCAGCTCGTCCATAAGTTTTTGTCGGAAGTGCGGCTCCAAGGCAGCCAGGGAGATCCAACCCTCCCGAGCCTGGTAGAGGTTGTAGCTTGGCAACTTTCCACCGAGCATCCCACCTGGAGCGGTGACTCCATAGCGTAGGGGTTCGGCGAAGAACGCGGCCGCTTCGGTTAGAGGGACCTGCGCGTAGCCGGTGCCCTGTCCTAGCTCCCGCCCGAGTAGCAGCGTCAGAGATGCGCTTACCGCCCGTTCGGCTCCCGCCAGGTCGGCAAGCAGGGTGCGTGGGAGTTCTGGTGGGGTAAGGAGGCCCAACCCGGCCAGGTAGGTAAGGTCGTGACCCGAGACGTTTTGCTTTGGAGGAGGATAACCCACGATGGCTGTCTGCGAAAGCCGTGGATATTTAGAGTGCAGCTCCGACCAACCGAGCTCGAGCCGCTCGAGTGCGACGGGCCGGAGAGCTGTGACCAGAAGATCAGTCTCCCCAAGAAGCGCATCTAACCGGGTGCGATCGCCGGTTTCCTTGAGGTTGAGTTGGACCACTTTCAGGCCGGATACAAAGGCCTCGTACCAGTCCTGGTTCGCCTCCGCAAGCGGATCTCCCTCCGGCGGTTCGATCTTCACCACCGTTGCGCCGAGCTCGTGGAGCCTGGCGGCAGCCGCTGGGCCCGGTACGTTGACGGCCAACACCAACACCTGCATTCCCCTTAGAACCTTCATGCTCTCCCCGACTTCGACCACGATCGCTAAACCATAACCTAAATAGAGGGGATTGTACCGATCGAGTCGCTGTCGCTGACACCAACAGCACCAAGGAAAGCGAAAGCAAACCGAGCCAGAGTTTTGTTTCCGGTTGTTTTGAGTCGTTTGGGCTTGCGCGGCGGAACGCCCGTAACTATCGTGTCGGGAGAGTTTTCCGGTTTCGGTACGAGGAGGCAGCCATGAGCGAGGATAATCCACCGGTCTCGACCGGCAGCGGCGACGATGGAACTACCACGTTGCTCGGGGGAGGCCGACTGGCGAAGGACGACGAGCGCATAGCTCTCCTTGGCGACATAGACGAGGCGAGCACCTCCATGGGGTTGGCCCGTGCCGAAGCCGAAGATGGGGAGATCGAAGAGCTCCTCATGAAGCTTCAGCGGCTCCTGTACCGCATCATGGCAGACGTAGGGATGCCTAAGGGGCAGAATGCCGTCGGCGCTGAAGATGTAAAGGTGCTCGACGAGGCGCTCGAAAACTGGAGGGCGCGCACGCAGATCCCTGACGAGTTCGTGGTGCCGGGCAAAAACAAGCTAGGGGCTCACCTGGACTTCGCGCGCTCGGTGGTGCGCCGAGTGGAGCGCGGCATGGTAACCGTGGATCTCGTCCAGGATCATCCCGACGCCGTCGAGGCAGTCAACCGCCTCTCGGACTTGCTCTTCGTCGTGGCGCGTAACGCCGAGGGCAAGAGTACCCCGTCGAAGGGATAAGGTGTGCGTGCTTTACTTATCCGCGAGGCGCCGCTCTAGCTCCGTAACTCTCGCTTCGAGTTCGGCAATTCTCTCGTTCTTCTGTTGGCTCTTCTCACGCCATCGGTTGCGTATGCGCTTCTCGAAGGCTACAGAGTTTTCCAGAACCTGCTGGTACTCAGCCCGGATTTGGTCTTTCTCCTTCTCGCGATCCCGTCGCTCGTGTTCCTCTCTTTCCTGCAAAGCTGCGCTGCTTACCCTAACTGCTCGTCTCTGCGGTCTCGCGCTGCCTGAGCTCGACGCGTCGGATCTTGCCGCTCGCGGTCTTTGGCAGATCGTCCACGAACTCTATTTCGCGCGGGTATTTATAGGGGGCGGTTATGCTCTTGGAGTGCTCCTGGAGCTCTTTGACCAGCTCCTCGCCCGGCTCATAGTCGGTGGTGAGGACCACGAACGCCTTCACTATGTTGCCCCGTTCCTCATCGGGCTTAGCCACCACGGCGCTCTCCGCGACCGCCGGGTGCTCCATGAGGGTATCCTCCACCTCGAACGGGCCGATGCGGTAACCGGCGGAGAGGATCACGTCGTCCGACCGTCCCTCGAACCAGATGTAACCGTCCTCGTCGAGGCTCGCCCGGTCGCCGGTGAGGTAGTAACCGT
>JAFAPF010000524.1 GCA_019247245.1 Rubrobacter sp.
GAGCCAAACCTTCATCGAACCGCATCCCGCAAGACAAGAGCACCGGTCCTAGACCCTCCTTCGAGTTACCTAGAAGGGGCGTTCTCGGAAACTCCTATAAGATCCTGCATTACCCTAGCCTAGCTATACGCCCCAAGTTCCGGCACAATAATAAGCAGGAGGCCGGGACTGCTGTGGTAGGAGCGAAAGGGGTTGTCCCGGCCCCCGGATCGCATAGGCTCACACAGCACCCCGCTACAAGGCAACATCTACCGTGCTTTACCTCATAGTACTTATGCTTGACCCGTACTTTCCTTCAAGGCTTGCCTAGACCTCTGCTTAAACGTTAGTGGCTAGCAGGAGCGATTGGTATTACGAACGTGTAGCGAAGGTGCTCAGAGAGCTTCACACCACCTCGCTGCCCTCCTCGGGCTGCGCCGTGTCTCAAAACCCACCGAGTATGTCGCCTAGTGAGACGGGTTTTGAGACTGGGGTTATCGGTAATGCAGCCCGTCCAAGACTTACCTTCCGAGAAGACCCCTTATCGGAAGGTAAGCTTTGGCAGCCTCTGAGACACCAACTAATTATTAGCGGCCATGGTCAAGAGGCGCACAACCTGGGTTGTAGCGTCATTAAACCTGCCTAAAGCCTCTGGCAACCTTCTTTCTCTATCTTGAGTTGCGTTTTGAGCTTCTACTAAATCAGCTTCAGCGGCTCGCATGCTGACTACCACCTCGTCAACCGTATCAGCGTTCAGTTTGCCTCTTTCAACTGCATCCCATAAAACGTATTCTATGACGCCTATGTCCATACTTTTTCTCCTCGAGCACTAGGTTATACCTCCACACAAATACTACACACACTATGGGTGTTCCTCTATTCACCGAGATGCCGAGAAGGGGTCTTGGCGGAAGCTCAGTTTCCGGGAATCCCATAAGGGGGCAACTCGTCTTACGTATTCCCGGTCCCCCACACATAAGACTGCCCATATGTAGGGTTTTCGAGCATGAGTAGTGGTAGATGTTGAGTTTCCGAGAATCCCCTACGCCGGAAACCCAGTGTTCCGATAAGACCCCTTCTCGCAATTGAACGGCCCTTTTCGGAACACTCTCCAGTCTCCTTAGGAGCGTATGCGCCTGCTCGCATCTTTATCCAGAACCACTACATATTGTGGTCAGGGGTAGCGCCGCAGGGAGTCTCAGACCCCGTTTCACGCTCCGTGCGACTCGATAGTCTGCACCTTCTTGGATATGGGCTTCCGAGAACCCCTTTCTCGGAAGCCCGGTGAATAGAGTGGTCCCATCCCCTAGTGTTCTTATATTCTTGGGCTATCGCTTCTGGGGGACATGTACCGGCTTTCCCCGAAAGAGGCTCTTCGATTAGATACAGGTTCATAGAATCTACACGGTTATCAACCTTCAAGGGGCCAAACCCCAAGAAGCCAACGTCGAAGGAGCCAACCTCAAAGACGCTGATGAAAAAATTGACATCTCATACCTTTTAGGTATGCAATACGTAGATGAAGAAAGCAACAACAGCAATGGCAGAGTCAGCCAAAGTGCTCACAGTAGCAATTATAATCCTCATCTCCGGTTGATGTTCTCTCTCCCTCCAAAACTGAGATGGTCAAGCTTGCGGCTGAAGCCCTCGGGGACCTTCACACCTTGAGACGCTACCGTCAGGTGTCCCTCTTTCTGCTGCTCTTACCCTTACTCCTCGCAACCTTTGGCTTCGAGTCTGGCGCGCAGACGGGTTCCGAGGAAATGGAAACTTATCCGAACCTGTCTGAGACCGACGCCACAAATCTCGCCCTCCGCGACCCCGACGTGCGTGAGGAGCTCACTAAGCACGGACCCTACACCTCTGACGCCGAGTACAAGGATGGCGAGTGGACGGTCCACTTCACGGTTGATGAGGGCGGACCCGCTGGTGGAAAGCTGCTCGGAAACGGGAAAAAAGAGGTCGCCCAGGTTGGAGAGGATGACCAAACCCAGCAGCTGAAGTACGTGTGGACCGGCGATCAGGTAGGCTGGGATATGGCCCGCGGAGACACGGACTCCTACGGCAGACTGGCCAATTACTGGTACGTCTGGGAGCCTCAGGCCCTGATCTTCGTCTTAGCATTTATGAGCTACCACAAGCTCTTCTCTCTGCGCACCCTCGACGTCATCGTTCTCGTCAGCTTCATCGCCTCACATGGCTTTTTTCGGACAGGGGAATCATCATATTGGGCCGTGCTCCTCTGGTACGTACCGCTCCTGTACTTGCTCGGAAGGACGCTCCTCATGGGCTTCGGGATCGGCCAGCGGGTCGAGAAGACAAGCAGCTTCCCGACGCCGGTCCTGTTTGTACTCGGAGCTTTGGCCAGTGGCTTCGTTCTCATAGGAAACTTTGTCTATTCCAGTGTGCTAGACGTTGGCTACGCAGGCGTCGTTGGGGCGAATCTCCTCATGAGGGGCATGCTCCCCTACGGCAACGGCAGCATGGACATCCACCACCTCTATCCACAAAGTGGCAACTTAGCCACCTACGGCCCCATGAACTACCTGCTCTATGTGCCCTTCGTGTGGCTCTTCGGGTGGTCCGGGGAGTGGGATTATGTGCTAGCGGCCCACGTAATGACGGCTTTTGCGTTCGTCGTAGGGGCGCTCGCTATGCTCCTCGCAGGGAGGAGGTACGCGGGGACGAAAGGTGGGGCGGCGTTGCTCTTTGCATGGGCAGTTTTCCCATATACTTTCTACTCGACCAACAACAACACAAACGACGTGATCATTGCTGCAGTGGCGGCGATAGGTCTTGCGACGGCGGGCTCGCCCGTGGCGAGGGGTGCGAGCGTTGCGGCTGGTTTCGCGATCAAGCTCTTCCCCATTGCCCTCGCCCCTCTTTGGATGTTCCACGACGCCCATCAAAAGCGAACAGCCATCCTAAAGTTCGTTCTTGGCGGGGC
>JAFAPF010000536.1 GCA_019247245.1 Rubrobacter sp.
ATCAGCGCCAACGACTCGAAAAAGTACCCAGAAGATAGCTTCCCCAAGATGAAGGAGCGCGCCCAAGAGAAGGGGTTTAGCTTCCCCTACCTCTACGACGAATCCCAAGAGGTAGCGCGCGCGTATGGCGCCGAGCGTACCCCTGAAGTTTTCCTCTTAGGGAAGGATGGTAGGCTGCTCTACCACGGCACCATCGACGACAACTATGAAGATCCTAGAGCCGTAAGGAATCACTACCTCAGGGATGCTCTCGACGCGGCTCTGGCCAGTGAAGAGCCCCCGATAGCAGAAATCCGCCCGATCGGTTGCACCATAAAGTGGAGATAGGACGCCCTCAAGTAAGCTCCAAAGACTTAGGGCTACTAGAAACCGCTTATGGGCAAACGAGAATAGAAGATAACCCCAAATATCGGCACCTAGTCCACCGGGCAAGTAGTGCCCTAGCTATGACGAAGCAGCCTAGAAGGCCAGACGTAGCGCAGGACGAGGTTAGTGCGAGGACTATTAGCCTTGGATAGCGCGTGGTGAGAAGCTAGCCAGGGTCTTCCTTTGGTTGGATTAGCCTTCGCTGGACACTTCTCTCTGGAAACGTGATTCTCAGAATGTTTAATGTCACGGGGTGACAAAAGTGACAGAAGTCTCTACTCTCTACCCTTTTGGTACTTTTATCATCCTTCAAAGCGGTGTTCATAGAAGTTGATCCTGTATACGTTGGCTAGCGGTTCTAAGAAGAAGCTGGCCGAGATCCTCGAGACAGTTTGAGTAACGAAACGCGTTGGTGCCTAACTGAAGGATCGATACCAACGAATGCTACTATCACGTAAGGAATTCAGAAATTCGCACTCCTAGGTAGGAGTCCCAAGCAAAGGTTAATCCATCAAGAGTAAGACTTTGGTGAAGGTAACCCCGTCCCTTATACACGAGTAAGACCTTAGAGCGGTGGGGGAGCAGATGGCACTCATGTAGCCCCCACCGCTAATCCCCTCCTTAAGGGCGGTGGGTACCATCAGAGGGGGGTAAGTCCCTCCGCCCAGGATGCCGGGACCCGAAAACCCCAGCAATGGTGGCTCGCCCAGAATGAGCCACAACATTTAGTGTACTAAAAAACGTTAAGCCTTGTCTAGTTTTCTTAAATCTCTCGAAATACGCAAGTGCGGTAAGAATTTCTAGTCTAATAGTGTGCCAAAAGCCTCTCACCCATCCTTCAGTCGCTTTTGGTATTGCCTCCTTAGTGCTAAGTGATGCTATAGGACTAAGGCCCAGCGGCTATTTGCTTAAGCACCTGAAGACGAAGTGGCCCACGATATGACATATCAGATTTACGGGAGGTCCACTCCCTGTGGTGAATTACCCTAGCGCTAGTCCACCCATATGAACTGCATAGTGCTGCACAACAGCGTACAAGAGCCTCTATCTGAACGGGAGGATAAGGATCATCAAACAGTCCTGTATTTTGCACCTCAATGCCGTAGAACCATTGGTTGCCAGACATATCGTCTGATAAATGCAACACAGTTACGTCCTCAATAGGTGGAACATCTTGCCTGACTTGTTCTAGTACTTGGCTGTTGCCCAAACCAGCGTGGTTTACTTTAAGAGCTGCGATTATGTGAGCTACTCCGGAGCGAGCTAACAAAATATTACACAAGGGCGGAGGAATATCGTCCCTTGGTCTTCCCGTATCACGAACTACGTGAAGCGAAGGAGCATCGCCTATACGATTCCCACCAGTGTGGTGCACGATTATTCCCTCTGGTGTAAACGGTAAATTGCCTCTTGTTCTCCAATCCCTTTCCTCAACAACGTGTACTTCCCAGTCTTGAAGAACAGAAGCGAGGTTCACGAGGTTGCTTGGTGCACCTTGCTCTTCATTCTTTCTTCGGTACATATCCTTATTTGGCTCCCCCAAAATCACCCCTTCTCTCCCCAGTTGTTAGCAATAGTAACCTCTACTGATACGTGAGTATCCAGCCCAAGTACTTCGGCCATGCTGTCGAGCATGCGCTGCTCTAGCCACGCTCTGCCAACACCAGCGTGCTCTTCGTCGATCTCTATACTATCTCGTCGTGGATCATGTTGACGACCTTTGGGTCCCCCGGGCATTCACCCCTCCTCTCCCAAAGAAGCGCCGCTGCGTGCTTGAATCCGTCACCGGCGCTGCCCTGAATCGGGGTGTTCAGCCCAAGCTGGTATTGACTTCGCCACTTACCAAAGCGACGCTCTACGTCCAACAGCCGCAGGCGTCCACAGAGGGCGCACGTGCGGTCCTCTCCACGATCAGCCTTCCTGCACTCGGCTGTATACCACTGCTTCAAGGCTGGATAAGTATCTAGGAAACGGTCTATGAGACTTTGCGCATCCTCTTTCGAGGTTTGAACCCCGAACTTATTCTTTACTCGCCACGCTAGCCCGTTGGCCGTAATACCGTAGAGCATGCCGAAGGAGACCATCTCTTGGCCTTGGGCCTGAAGGCTCTCACCTCTTGAGCGGTGATAGGACAACCACTCCGGTTTGGGTCAGACTCGAGTATCCCGCACGCGGTTAAAGAGTGGATGTCTTCGCTGCGCCTGAAGGCCTCTAACAGCTTCTCCTCTTTTGAGATCACGGCGGCTGTGACCAGTTCGATCTGTTTGTAATTTCACGTATACAAGGCACGTGAAAGGGTGCCCACACAAGGGTGCCCACACCTCAGCCCTGTCGTCACATTCGTCGAGGGAGGGATGGAGCGCTCTCCTCTATGCTTCTTCTTTGCACGTTATCAGCTACCCCCCGTACTACAGTCGTATAGACTCGGAGCCCTCTGAGAATCTCCTCCCTGATCGGAGGTTGGTGAGGATTGCCACAGCTCCTGTGGAACCTGCTCACAGTTGTCTTGTACCCAGGTTGCCGATTCGTTTTGCGAGGATCCTCTCGGACCTCCTTGCGAGATTAGGAAGTAGCGCACAGTGCCTTTGTTTATGAGGTTGGCAAGCTGGTCGGTACTGAAGACCGGGTCACGACCCATAAATCCTCCAATTGAGATCACGGGTTCGTCTGTCTTTAGAATGACTGGGACTGCACTGAAGGCGTTTGTATCGGCGACTAAGTACTCGGCATTGCCTTGATGAGCCTGCAGATAATCTATTAGCATCGGATCTGCTTCACCCATTCCGGAATTCATGTCAGATGAAGCCTGTTGTGGTTGCGGACCGCCGATCGGCGATCGGGTCTCGGTACCATACATCATCGTATAAGTGGACCAGATCAGTGGTGCCGCAAGGAGAGATAGTACTGCCACAACTACCGCGACTTTCGGGTAAGTGTCCCCTTTCCACTGTAATCTCAGACGTAGAATCATCAATCCTACGGCTGCAACCAGGCACAATCCTACGATCGAAGGTGCTAGCCAGTGGCCCCAATCCTCCTCGTAATCGGCTAGGATGATGTAGGCGTGCAGGGTAGCTATGCTCAAAAGCGTCAAGGGCAATAGCCATCCGCGCCAACCCACGCTACGGTAATCCTTCCACAACGCCACCACGCCTGCGCCTACCAGCGCAGCGATAGCCGGGGCAAGCATAACCAGATAGTAGCGACCGAAGCGGCCAGCAACGCTGAAGAACACAACCTGTGTTAGGAACCACATCCCCCACAGCACTAGAGCTCCTTGGCGTCGGTCGAGCGACAGTTGGGGAAGGTTCTTGAAGAAGGAGACTACCTTCAAGAACCACCGCCTCCATAGCGGAAGCCCCTGAAGTTGCTGGTTGATGGGCGGCAGAGGGCGGTTCTGCCAGCTAGCCACCAACAGTCCTACAATGGCTAGAGGCAACAGCCATCCTATCTGTCCCGCGAGCTGTCCGTTGAGAAGTCTGAAAGGTCCCGGATCCCCAATCTCGTGACTCATCCACCCCATCGGCCCGCTATTCTCCTGAGAGGCTTGAGAGCCGGACGGCTGTTGCGCAGAATCCCCATGGGACATTCCCATCGTTGTGAGCAGAGCCTCGCCCCCTGGCAAGCGATCCAGTGGCAGGCGATTCAGGCCGTTCCAGCCGACAACCAGATTTAGTTCAGAATTGTTGGAGCTGGAGCCGACGTAGGGTCGCTGATCGGTAGGAGTAAGATCTACAATCACGACCCATGATAGCGACACTACCAGCAGCATGACTGTAGCAAGGCCGAGGTGAAGCGCCCGCTGCCGCAGGCGTACCGGAGCTGCCACCAGATACAGCAGATAGAAGGCTGGCAGAACCAAAAATACTTCTGTCATCTTGATATTGAAACCCAGACCGATGAAGAGAGCACATACTAGCAACCAGCGCAGCCGGCCGGTTTCGATAGAGACGATTAGAGCCCAGGCTGCCAAGAGCACGGCAAGGACCAGCAGACTATCGACATCATTATTGCGGCTTGTAGCTACGCTAATCGGGGTGAGAGCCAGAGCTAGCGCGGCCACTAAACCTGCTACCGGACCAAACACTCGGCGCACCATGTGGTAGAGGAGTGCGACAGAGAGAATCCCCGCCAACGCCTGTGGGAGCAAAAGGCTCCAGCCCTGAAAGCCGAAGAGGTAGGCGCTTGCAGCCTGCATCCACAATCCCAAAGGGGGCTTATCCACTGTTACAAAGCCGGCGTCAAAGGAGGCGAAGAAGAGGTTATGCCAACTGATTAGCATGTCCTTGACAGTAGCAGCGTAGTAGGTATTACCGTAACCCCCATTTGCTAAGCGGAATAGGTTCAAGACGCCTGACAAGATAAGAACAGCGATCAGGGCAAGCTTATGCCATGATACCTTCGCCCTTAGCGTAGGTACCCTGTGGGGAGGGATGAGGCGTTTCTGGGCTAGTAGTTCCTGGGTCATAATCCTCCGCGTCGCTCTCTGATGTCCTCCTTGGGAGTCTAGAACACGAACTTATGAAAAGCCTTTGATCGATTTATGAGTTTTCATAACAACAACTCTCAGAAATGGTTGTCGTAGGGAGAGCGTATCGAGGTGTTTGCAACTCCTGGTAGCCTGCGACTTGAGGTACGGGAGACCCTGGGAGCACCCTGTGTACCCTCTAGAGTAAGCTCCTTTGATATATCAAAAACGGTGGTTTGACGAACTTAAACGTGCTGCTTTTTTGAGACGAGACTACTAGGCAAACGAAGATTCCGCGACGTTGCGAGAGTGTAGCGAACAGACATAGAGGCGATACCCCCCTCAAGTCTGGACCCTAACTATCCAGACTTCGCTTAATAGCCGCCTTGAATTAGAGTGCAGGGTCAGCTATAGATATCCGTTGATCGAATCTGCTGCTCTGATGAGAGTACGAACTGGATGGGAGAGAGTTGAGACTGTTGTCTATACCTTCCTCCTTTGGACAACCGTATCGATCACTTAAGGTTAGCGACTTGATCGATCTACAAAGCCGGAAAACGCTAGCTTTGGTTGTGACCTTTGCCCTATCCTTCTGTGCCCTGATCTTCCTTCCCAGCAAGGAGGCTCAGGCGCAACCGACCCAACTAGGAGCATCTACCTTAAAAGTGGCCCCTGTATGCAGCACGTTGTCAGGGCCGATACCTATGGTAGGCGATGTTAGAACCACTACCTCCGTCATTACTTCGAATTTTTCGTGCAAAATTTCCGCCAATCAACAACACCTCACACTACAAACTGGCAGAGAGGGTGCCAAAGCGGCAACATCTCCTGTAAAGACCTTCCCAACCGATCCCAACCTTGCGCCAGCAGGCACCAATACACCTAGAGGTACATCTGCACGCCAACAGATACCTGCCCTGAAATCCGATCTAATGCTCGCGACGTCTCCTGCATCTGTGAGCCCACCTCTAGGTAAGGACGGAGCACGTGTACCGATCGGCTCGGGATTCCTAAAAAGTAGGCCGGCAAAGATCTTCAAAAACAATGCTACAAACATTTTGGGGACTGCAAAAGCTAAATCCGTGTCCGCCTTGCCAGCCAAGCACGAGAGCCCGGGTAACACGGTGCTAAGGAGCTCATTCTCCGGAGGAGACGCCTCGCTAGCACCTACGCTTCGAGCTGCAGTAGCCCCCAAAGCTGTTCCCGCTGAAAAGAAGCGGAGTTCTCCGAAGCATGCCACACAAGCACCCACTTCTCCCTTCACACTGCTGATTGGAGAGATCTCCTCTTCACTATTAGGCAGCCAGGCAGAGCCTGCGGGTAGTAGTACTCTGCTACCGCTAGGCGTGTTGGCCTCTAGTTTAATGTTGCTTAAACGTTACGGCAGATTATGGTTGGCGTTTGTCGACCTGCCAAAGCTGAATTCAATCCTGCTCCCACTCTTAGAGCACCCCGGGTAGTCTCCCCTCTCGATCAATCCTCCTTTACAAGCACTCTTTTTGGGGTGAGTGTTCCTCGTTCAACCCAAAGGCCTATACCTTGGTATCGGGTGAGGCTCCTACCAAGGGTGGTTTCGATTGGGAGGAGTGATCGCACAGAAGGAAGGCGAGTTTTTCGGATAAGGAGCTGACGCGCCGCTGCTGGCCTAGTCAGAGCTGACTTCCGAATCAAAAACGTGAATAAATAGGAGAAGACCGTGAGGAAATTGATGTTGATGGCGGCGATAGCCGCTGTTGCGGTGGTGATGATGGTGATCACTGCCCCCACTGCACTAGCGCAGGAAGCTAGAGCTGGCGGGATCCAGGCCACAGCCGGCACTATGAGCAATCCCCCTATGGCTAGCGCTGGCGGTGCAATCGCTATAGGCTGTCCTCCCGAGGCAGTAGCCCAGGCTGGCGGTGCCATTGCTATGGCGTCCTGCCCACCTCCTAGGAAAGCCGTGCTCAAACCCCGACTGGTGCCCAGGCGCACAGTGATGCCAGCACCTAGGCCTGCAGGCGCACCTCCACTGACACCCAAGCCTGCAGCCATGCTCTCGGCGGCTCCTAGGCCCCTAGCTAAAGTGACTACTCCTCCGCCTACCAGGCTTGCGATCAAAGCGCCTGCTAAGCCGGTTATAGCCAAAGCGTACAGGCCATCTAAGACGCTGCATCGCCATCATACCGGGCACTATCTACACCGCGGTCATGTTACAGCCAAAGTGACTAAGCCGCCTAAGGCGCTGCCGAAGACTGGTGGTCCTACGATACCTAGCTCAGCGGTACTTTTACCTGCCGCTGGCGCTGTGCTGGTAGGCTCGGGCGTCTTGGCATACGCTCTTAGGAGACGGCAGAGCTAGTCTAAGAAGAATTCTCATCACTTCTTAGAATGGCCACCTAATTAGTCTTACACTTTTGCTTAAGGTTGCGA
>JAFAPF010000011.1 GCA_019247245.1 Rubrobacter sp.
GGGAGGTAAAGAGAACGATCTGTCTGCGTGCAACCCGCTCGCACTGCCGTAGCAGGTAGTCTCCGTCGTCCTTGTGCAGGTACTCGACCGAGTTAACAAGAAACACGCTGTCTATCGATGCGTCCGGCATTATCTTCAAGGCTTCTAGGGCAGGGGCTTGAAGGATCATGAAGCTGGAAGTTCCTCCGAAGTAATTCTGAAGGATTCGCACGTGCTCAGGATGTGGCTCGCAGCAGATGTGCAATTGGGGCTGAAAGAACGGCTGAGGCTGAAGCCTGGGGCCGACATCGAGCACGACGTTGACCTTCTGGATACGCTTGGCGAGGACGCGATCCAGCGTCTGTGGTTCGAACCACCGAATGCTCACGTCGTTAATACTGCTGTGTATCGCTCACCATAATGCAAAGAAGGAGCAAACCTCTCATCATTGTGTTGTGCTTCGAGTCCCAATAACAAGTCACCGACCACCATTCTCACGATGAAGTACTACGTACAGAGAATGTCCGGACACCACCGAAACTAGTAGAGCACTTAAAACAACCGATCTAACACCGCCGCAATCCGCTCCCCAGCATGCCCATCCCACATCGGCGGCCCCTCCTCCATAACGGGCGGTTCCTCTATGGCCCTCTCTACCTCTTCTACGATCCGGCTCGGGTCCTTGCCAATTAGGCGGTTGGTGCCCCGACTGATCGTTACCGGGCGCTCGGTGTTCTCCCTTAACGTGAGACACCTTACCCCAAGAGCCGTCGTCTCCTCCTGCACTCCCCCGGAATCCGTTAACACCAGCGCCGCGTGCATCTGTAAGCTCAGGAAGTCGAGGTAGCCCAGTGCCTGCATCGCCCCTGCTTTGTCTAATAGAGTGTCCATCCCGGCCCTGCGGGCCACTTTCTCCGTGCGTGGATGTACCGGGAAGACAACCGGTAGGGGAGCTTCCACAAGCGCTTCAAGGATGGCCCTCAGATTCTCTGGAGCATCCACGTCGTGGGGTCGGTGCAGGGTAGCGAGCAGGTATTTGCCGGCTGAGAGGCCCAGCTTCTTGAGTGTATGAAGGTTTTGAGCAGTCGCTTTGTGCCTGAGCAGGGTATCTATCATAGTGTTGCCCACAAAATATATCTGTTCTTTAGGGTGGCCTTCGTGCAGGAGGTTTTCGTTGGCCTCCACCATGGTGGTGAAGAGTATCTCGGAGAGCGTGTCGGTGACCATACGGTTTATCTCCTCCGGCAGCGTCCGATCGAAGTTGCGCAAGCCGGCTTCTACGTGAGCGAGTGGTACTACAGCCTTCGCTGTGACCAGGGCGGCTGCAAGGGTGGAGTTCACGTCTCCCACGACGATGACGAGGTCTGGTTGCTCCCTGTGTACCACTTCTTCGAAAGCAACCATGATCTTGGCGGTTTGGCTAGCCTGAGTTCCAGAGCCCACGCCGAGGTAGATATCTGGGTGAGGAAGTCCCAACTGCTTAAAAAAGACGTCGCTCATGGCGGGGTCGTAGTGCTGGCCGGTGTGCACGAGCTTCATCTGAAATCTAGGGTAGGCTCTTAGGGCCCGCAGGACCGGATCTACCTTCATGAAGTTAGGCCGAGCCCCCGCCACAAGTAGCGCTTTGGTCATCCTAGACCTGCTAGAGCTGCACCAGCAAGCAGCTTAGACAAGCAGAAACGGGGAGACGATTTCTCCGCCCTCGTGCGCTAGGGCGAGTGCCTGTAAACAGAACATAGAGACCCACGAATTGACGTGCTGCCCGGTATGATCGTGGGGTTCCCTATGGAACCATGCGTCGCCGGCTACGAATCCTCCCCTAACCTCCTTCTGAGGATCGACCACTTGATCGGCGATGATCCTATATGTGGCGGCCTCTGCATCGAGGGCAGGACGCTCATTATGGGGCAATAAGAGCCACAGACGCAGCACTTGTGCGGTCATCTCTGCGCTCTCCACGGGAACAAACTTTCCTTCTTCGAAGAAGGCAGGAAATCCTCCGGTTACCCGTTGGTAAGGTGAAATCCATGCTACGGCCTCCGTGGCGGCCTGAAGCCACCGTGGCTCGCGCAGCATCGTTCCTGCAACAAGCAGCCCCTCTGCGGCGTAGCAGTGAGGGTGGAGGAAAGTATCTCCGAGGGGAGAGGTCTGGAAGCGACCATCTGGTTCCTGCAAGGTGGCTCCCCACTCGCAAAGTGCCCGCGCCGCCTCTGTATAGCGTATATCCCCGCTTGCGTCACCTAGGTTAAGGAGTCCGATCGCGACCTTCAGCAGGAAGCTACCCGACATGTGGGACCACTTTCCACCGGGACTGGATGGCGTCTTGGTACTCACGTCATACTTCGCAAGCAGTGACCCGTTGGGCGCCTGCATCGTGTCCACGAGCCAGACGCCGAGCTCGAGCGCTGCGGTGAGATAGCGCTTTTCCCCCGTGCATCGGAACACATTGACGAGACCGTTCAGACACATACCGTTGTCGAAGGCGCATGCGTGCTGTTCCCATCCTGTGGGATGGAGTCGGCAACGGAGGACCCCCGTCTGCGGTTCGCGAGCATATGTGAGCAGCCACTCGGCAGCATCTTTGGCCCGTTCTAGGTACACTGGATCGGAGCGCAAATAATAAAGGTACAACAACGTAGTCACAGCGTAGCCAGTGATTTCAGTGTAGAAAAAGGAAAATGATGCTTTTGGTAGGTCATACCATGCATGCACACCGCCGTGCATTGGTAGACTCGTCTGCCTCTCTTGGATACCGGACTGAAGGAGCCACTGCTCAGCAAGCGTTATAGCGCGGTAACTGTCATCTTGTATCACCTTTGGACTTCCGGGCTGTGTGACATTGCGTCGGAGTGCTTCGCTACACATTACGCGCATTCTCTACAAACCGGAAGGTCAATGTCAAGGACGATTTCATGAGAGCAATCCCAAGGCTGTACACCCGCTGAGACACGATAAACAGAAAGAGGGTCCGTTCCCCCCTAAAATAAGGTTCTAGAGTCCTCAACTTCCTCTAAGACATAGATTTCTCTCTCATTAGGTCGGGCGTTTTCTCCATTACCAGTCTTTTTATAAGAAGGTTGAGTATCCTGCATTCCACAGCCTTATGCAGTCTAACCTTCTTTTGCCCATGGCACATCCGGCTAGGTGTAGGAGGCTTCGCCGAAGGTCCAGCCTGGTATTTTCTTTGACTCCATCTGGCTGCTCTCTCTATATGGGATCGGAATTGGAACTTGCTAAGTGGGGAAGTCCTTCAGTACCATGTGCCACCAGTGAGCGAGCCCAGCCGTGCTGCTTCATACCAGCTTGCGGTCGGGTCTCGCTTTTGGGGCCGGGTCTTTATATTATCGAGCGTCTCTAAGGCTAGGAGTAGCCAGGGTGGAATCCCAAAAGCCAATCGAAACGCGATCCTTTATACGAATCCCGACGTTACGATTGCTAATTGTTGGCCTTCTGTTTATTGTGGCCTTTCGCCTCAGGCTATATGGCATTTTCAACCCTCTTATGGACTTTATTCCTGTCCGACAATATCATTCCGCTCTCCTGGCACGAGGCTTCTATAACTGGTTACTAACTGGGGAACTAACTACGATCCCACCGGACGGAATCATAGAACCCCCTATTCGGGAACTTGTAGCTTCCTTTGTCTACCTCATCGTCGGAGAAGAGTGTCTCTGGATTAACCGGCTGCTGTCCGTGATATTTTGGATGGTTGGGGGTGTTTTTTTGTACCACATCGCAAAAAAGGTAGGCTCCCCAAACGCAGCTGTTTTTTCCCTTGCTTTCTATCTCTTTGTACCCTTTGGGGTACTAGCAAGTAGAGCATTTATGCCGGACCCGCTGATGATTATGCTGCTATTAATTAGCGTCTTCACAATATTACAGTATCATGAGCAGCCCTCGCCACGTCGAATGCTAATCGCTGCTGCTGCCTCATCTTTAGCTGTGTTCGTCAAGCCTATAATGTGCTTCTTCCCCCTCTTTGGAGCATTTGTTTTGCCCGCAGTTTGCCGACGAGGTGTCCGAAGATCATTAACTAGTCTACACGTTCCGACATTCACAGCGCTGAGCATCTTGCCCGCAGGCCTCTACTACTTGTATGGAATGTTTGCTGGGGGGATATTCCACCTTGAAGGGCAAATACAAGATAAGGTTGTGCTACCGCTTCTGTTTGAGGCATCTTTCTGGCAAGATTGGTGGGAAAAGATCGGCAATGTGGTGGGCTATGCTGCCCTTCTAGTAGCACTTCTTGGGCTTCTACTATGTCGTCCAGGGTTATCAAGGGCCTTAATGCTTGGTTTGTGGGGCGGATACTTCCTCTTTGGGTTGGTATACACAGCTCACATTCATACTCATGACTACTATTCTTTGCAGCTTATCCCCATTGTTGCTCTTTCCTTAAGCCCCCTAGCCGCTCTGCTCATGACACAGCTGAATCAGTTGGCGAGCCCAAAACACCCTAATCAGGGTGGCTTACGTTACTATGGACGAGTAATTGTTCTCACGCTTCTTGTTCCGGCGTTGATTCTTGGCGCAATAAGATATGAGTATTGGCAGAACGCCATAGCATTACCGGGTCGCATGGTAGCCACACATGAGCGCGAGGTAGCGACCTACCAAGAGATCGGAGAGGTTGTTAACCACAGCCCCCATACGCTCCTCTTATTCGGTAACAGAGGCGACTGGGGATACCCACTCTTATATCATGGCCGGTTCTCCGCGGTTCTGCTCCCTCGACCTGATGAAATAGGAGGACTGAGCACAGAAGAGTACTTTAATACGCTTTATTCAGAGTACTCGCCTGAATACTTCATCATCTCGCCAAAATTAGATGAAAATGGACCGGACAATTTTTTAGATTTCTGGCAAAGCAAAGAATACGAAGATCTAAGAAACTTGCTTACTAAGAACTTTCCCGTAATGGTTCGGAACGATGCATACGTAGTGTTTGATCTAAGGGAAAAGTATTGATTGCTTGCTCGCTCTACTTATCCCTAGTATGACGCTAGGACGCAGGCTACTGCTGATTCTGGTGGGGGCCGTGAGATGTCTACGGCTGGCGCAGCCTGCACTGACTGCGACGACCCGTTCCCAGGCTCGTCCACGCTACCGTCTTCGGCCACGCTAACGATAGTGGCCAAGATGCTTTACTAAAGATTAAGCTTTACCGCCTTCTCACTACCATATCTGGTGATAGTGTTAACATGGCAGGGCCTCGAGGTGTTGGCAAGATGAGCCTTTTGCACGAAAGCGTTAACGAGTGAGCTAAGCAAGGAGCTTCTCCGTAAACACTGGTTACTGGATCGAGTACACTGTCCGCGAGGTTGACGAGCTCATTCTTGAGCTCTCGGGCGCCCGAGAGAATTTACCTACAAGCCCTTCCTTGAAGACGAGCTCACCCAGCGTTGCCAGACATATTCCCATCAAAGATATGTAAGTTGGGAACCATGCGTCTCTGCCGAAGAGGCTCTTTAACGCACCCTGCGCTAGTTCGCCGAACGGGAGAACACAAATGAGGTCTGAGGCACAATGAAATGAGAGTTCTACTTAGCGGTGGAGCCGGCTTTATAGGTTCGCACGTGGCTGATCGACTCCTCGCCCGGGGCCACGAGGTTGCCATCGTAGATGACCTTTCGAGCGGAAAAAGGGAGAACGTCCCTGACGGAGCTATTTTCTACGAATGGGATATTCGCAAGGGGTGTGCAGAGGTCTTCGGCGAGTTCAGGCCCCAGGCGCTCTGCCATCAAGCTGCCTACATGACCATACGACGCTCGATACTTGAGCCAGACTTCGACGCGGAGGTCAATGTGCTTGGGACAATCAGACTCCTCGAGAGCTGTGTCCGCTATGGCGTCGAAAAGGTCGTCTTCGCCTCAACGGTCGCGATTTACGGAGAGCAGCGCGAGTTCCCGGCTCCCGAGAACCACCCGCTGTACCCAGACTCTCCTTACGGCGTCTCGAAGCTTGCTGGGGAGCGTTATCTACACTTCTACCATGCTCAGTACGGGCTACGTTATACTGCACTACGCTACGGCAACGTCTACGGGCCCCGACAAAATCCGACCGGAGAGGCCGGGGTCGTTGCTATCTTCTGTGGGAACTTGGCTGCGGGCCGCGCCTCTACGATCAACGGCACTGGCGAACAGACCCGTGACTACGTCTATGTGGGGGACGTGGCTAGGGCGACAGTTCTCACCCTCGAAGGAGACGTGCCGCCAGGCTCCTACAACATTGGCACTGGAATCGAGACGAGCGTCAACCAGCTGTACGAGGCTCTGCGGCAGATCTCCAGCAGAGACTTACCGCCCAAGTATGGTCCGTCCAGGCTCAACGACCAACTTCGCAGCTCCGTAGATCCTTCAAGGGCCGCAAGAGAATTCGGCTGGCACCCTGAGACGCAGCTTGCTGTTGGACTCAAACGAACCCTCGATTTTTTTGGTGAGCTCTAAATTCCGCCGACTAAAAGCCGGAGTTTGATAGAGTACGTTTCTTCTTCTTAAAGACTTGCCGTCGTTTGAGGTTCCTCTACCCAACCACGCTTCAGATAGAGCCAGAAGACTATCTCCGGTCAACTAATGAAAGATCCTGATGATCCAATAACACCAGACGTGTAGTAAGGAATGCTGGAAGACGCCAGCTCTTCCGTTTGTCGCAGGTGGCGAGGGACGGGCCTCACAGCTGGCGAGCCATCTGCACGTCGTGTAACGAAGGATTCAACGCGTGTGGTTTAGTCTTCCCCGTACGTACGTAGCCTCCTCTCTCGTGAAAGGCGATTACCGCTGTATTGGTTTCTCGCACCCAGTGTTGAAGCTGGGCAGCACCCCGACTACGAGCCCACTTAGTTACTGTATCCATTAGCGTCCGTGCTAGACCCTGGCTACGTGCGGCAGGATCGACCCAGAGGCCCACCACGTGCGCGGTCTGCGGGTGATCGGGAGCGAAAAAACCAGTCAGCATACCGTACCAGCGCCCGTCTTCAACTGCGACAAATGTTATAGCATCAATCCCCGCTGCGTTTCGCATGGCGCGCTCGTTCCAGAAATCGTCCGGCTGTGCCTGTGCCTGCGCGAGCGTCTCACCGAATTCGTCTGGAGCATCTGCGAGCGCGCGCAGCCGTAAGTCACGGAGCTTCAGCCCCTCGTCTCCACGGATCGGTCGTATCTCCACTATTCCACCTCCACTTCTCTATACTCGACCGCGTGTTACGGGAAGCCCATGAAGCCAACAATCTTGGTGTGCTCGGCGGTACATCCTTCCTATCTGTATACTTCCGCCATCCCAAACCATGATCCAATTAGGTCAGGGCAGCCCCGATAAGTTCTGATCAAGGCTATAGGCTTCATAGAGCAGATGAGTAACCCGCACCAAGCTGTGGAGCGGTATACTCCCTCGTGCTGTCTTACGTCTTCCCAAATAAAGCCAGACGTTGCGAGTTGCACCGGCGGGGACCTGCCTAAGGACTGTACCTTACCAGCGATTGCTGGATGCCGAGTGCTTGCCAATATCTCGCTGGTGA
>JAFAPF010000022.1 GCA_019247245.1 Rubrobacter sp.
GGTACTTTGTTGGAAGAGGGTCTAAGGGCTGGGAGCACTTCCAACGCGCTTGCGCGATCCCTGTAAATCCGCCTAAATCGAACCCTATGATAAGGCTCTCTCGGGGCACAATCGGGACTTTTGGCCCGCTTCAACAAAGTACCGCTAACAGCCCCGGCTCTTTTAATGTCCTGAATTTCCGAGAAAGCCGCCTAGAAGCGGTAACCTGGGGACGGGAGCTCCTAACCCCTGGAGCGGGCCTCCGCGCCCGTCAGGGGCCAACCTCGCGCGCCTTGCGTACATCCTCCGTTGGGGAATACTCAGCGAGCGTCCGAGGAGGCGACGACGGCAACAACCAACAAGATGCTGCCCAAGCTTAAGGACGCAAGGGGTATCAGGACCGTCCAGTCTAGAAAGAAGTAGGCAGTAAGGACAACCCCGACCCAGAGTCCCAGCAATGCCGCCAAGATTCGCCATCCCGATTTTCCCATCCCTCGCCACCCCCACAACCCCTGCTCTTATAAGCGCGCGTTTCGCCGAAACACGTGCTTATCGTAGGGACCTTCCCTAAGAATCTCCTAAGGAGCTTGCGCCCGAGTGCTTGCCCTTGTGGCTAGCCTTTTGCACAGGCCTCACAAGGCGTATCAAGGGTAGGTTGCAGTGGCCGAGGGTGGTGTAGGGAGATAACCCCCGACTCTTGCTCTTAGCTTCCTCTTAGGGATGGGCAGCATCATATGGCAGGCCGGGTCTAGGAGTACTCAACGAAGGGAGACGCAGCTGTGACGCAAGAACCACCAGAAGAGAGCCAAAGGCTGCAAGAGGAGAACAGACAAGAACCGCGAGACCCAGAAAGTTCCCAGAGAGTACCACCAGAAGAAGACACAGCAGCGGTGCTCTTGGTTGCGGCCGTAGTCATAGTGGCCGCCATAGTGCTGGGGTTAGTGGGGGTCAACTTACCAGGATGAACTCAGAGTCCGATGCTGGGGATAAGGGTATGCTCTCTGTGGGCTCCTCTCCCATAGCGGGGTTATAACCCCCCGGACCGGGGCTCCGCGCCCCTTAGAGACCAACCTCGCACGCGACAAGGTGCCTCAAGGGGCGGTTGCAGGAGCCGATGTTGGAGATAAGGGCGCTGCGACTATCCCCACGCAACGGTTGCGGGGGATGTGTCCCTCCTCTAGGGCGGTAATTCGGGTTCGATTTCAAGCCTACTCATAAGGTGTGGCTCGCCACCAACCACAAGCCCGAGATCCGCGGCACCGACCCCGCCATATGGGACCGCATCCGGCTGGTGCCCTTCGACGTGCGGATCCCCAGCGGGGAGGTGGACCGGGAGCTGCCCGAGAAGCTGAAGGCCGAGCTTCCCGGCATTCTGGCCTGGGCCGTGCGCGGCTGCCTCGACTGGCAGAAGAACGGCCTCGGAGAGCCCGAAGAGGTACGCGCAGCCACCGAGGCATACCGCGCCGAGATGGACGTGCTCGTCGCCTTCAATGGAGGAGCGCTGCGTGCTGCACGAGGATGCCTACGCGGGAGCGCCGCCACTGTACAACGCTCACCAGGAATGGTGCGCGACCGCCGGCGAGAGCCCAGAGTCGCAGACCAGGTTCGGGACCATGCTCAGGGAGCGCGGATTTGCCGACGGCAGGGACTCCAAGACGCGCCGAAAGTTATGGCACGGAATCGGCTTGCTCACCACCAATGGACCGGACGACGGGGACGAGCCACCCCCCGAAACCCGTCCTCCGAGCGACCCCGGCCCGAACCAGGCGAAACAGTTCGAAACAGTTGAAACCTTATCCCCGCGAGAAACCCATTAAACGACAGGGGAACAAAATAACTGTTTCGCACCCCCTACAACTGTTTCGCAAAGCCCGGACGATGTTCTCGCCAGCGATGTGACAGAAGAGGACGAATCTCCTGTTCGAGCACTCCTCGAGGCTCCTCCCGGTTGGCTATCAACGCAGCTGAAACGCTGTTGCAAGGATGAGGGGTTGATACCTCCGACATGCTCGTCCGTCTCCTACGAAGTTTATGGAACGGCTTCACGGTGGCAGGAGCTACGGTCGGTTATCGAGGCCAAGTTAGAGGAAATGCGGCGAGAGTGAGCATGTCCGCGATCCACTGCGCATCGTGCACCCAACGCATCCCCGACCACGAGCCCGACCTCGTGCTTGAGGACCTCTCGACGGGACGGTAGCGTTACTACCACGCCTTCTGCGAGGGGGCGGTCTTCGAGGCTATTATGGTGAAGCCGGCTCCTTACCTGGTGGTGGTCCGGCACGTCGAGGCGGAAAGGAACTGACGGAGGTGTTTGGAGAGATCGCTAGAGGCACCATAATAAGGATAGCGCTGGCCGCAATACTCTACGTGGTTGGCGCCGCTGGCGTGATCTACGTCGCTATTCGGGAGAACGGCCTACCAGGCTCCGTAATGACCTACTGGCCTCTGCTCGTGTGCGGCATGATCCTGGTGGTGGTAGCGTCGTTGCTTTTGCCGGTGCCGCGCAGCTCCGAAGCTCCTAATGGCGAGGCCGAAGACGACGAAGGGAGCGTATGAGCTCAGATAGCTTGATAGTGATTCCCGCAGCGATCTTCTACCTCACCCTCGCGTGGTGGATAATCACCACAGTGCGGGACGATGAGGAGGAGGCCGGTACCTCGGAGGACGAGGATTGAAAGGCCGTCCCTTGTTGAATAAGCATGTGAAAGCGGATTTTGTAGTGCCGGAGAAGCGCCGGGGCTGACGACGAAAGGAACGTGTTATCTCAGAGCAAATGCAGGGGCTGGTATCGGCGGTTGTTTACTTCCTCATCGCGTGGTGGGTGCTCGCCAATACACAGGATGCTGAAGAGGAGCCAGGCTTCTCAAGGACAGAGAAGGGAATTGTCTACGAGGACTATCTCGATAACGACCACGCGAATGGAGGTCAATGAGGGCGCCGGATGTCACCTAGGGCTTGCTCGCCTCTTCGCGGAGCGGCCGGAGTACCGTGGCCGCCGGACAGGACAGATATCCTGTAGGTTGCCGTGGTACTTGCCCGCTGATTTCCCGCATGGCCCGGACGGTTTATCAAAGGATGCCGAGGTTGAAGCCATCCTAGACGGTGAGGCAACGGCGTGAGCCCGCTTGCGATGCTGTACTTGGTGGTGCTTATGTTGGCGACGGTTGCGGCTTCGGTTTGCGGCACGTGCCTGATACGGTCTATTGAGGGAGATTCTAAGGGAGAGGCTTGCGGTTGGGCCGTTTACTTCGTGGTGACCTCTTTGCTTGCGGCGTACTGCTTTTTCGAGCTCGTGGAGGGTAGAGTGGCGTGAGCGGCTACGAAGATGAAGGGCAATGGGACGAGGATGACGACGAAGGGGAGGACGCCGATGATCAGCAGATCGACGACGCCGGACAACGTGCCCGATAGTGCCGAGATCGTGGAGGCCGTCAAAAAGGCGAGCCGAGACAACCCTCGAGCGCGGAACCTGCCCGCCGAAGAGATGGCCCGGCGGCTCGTCCTCGGGGGCTACCTGCAAGAAGAGCCCCCGGTCCCGTTCGTGGCGGACGCCTTGGGGACCATGGAAGCCGAGGATCAGGCGTTCGGCCCCGACGTGCCGATGGAGAATCAGTAGCGCTCCTAAGGAACGCTACTCGAGCCGAGCCGGACGTTCACAGGAGTGCATCTTTATCCACCGCCGCCACATCCTGTGATCGGTGCTTGGCCTCGGGGTGCCCTTTGAGGGCATCTATCGCCTCGTGGGGAATCGTTCTATTCAGGATTCTGCATAGTGGGGGTATAGTGATTTCTAAGTTCTAGGATTGCGCTCAACGGCCCGATCGGGCGCCGTAACCCTTCCAATTTCGCCAATTTGACGGGGTTTCTTGAAATAGGGTCGGCAAAATGGTGCTATTATTTTTAAGTACTCGGGGTACGCCTCGATAGCCTGACCCAACCCAATAACCTCCCGGCCCCGCTACGCCAGCGGGGTTTTTCTTTTGCCGCTCCTGGCAGGGTACCTGGGCGGCACTTCATTTTGAAGGAGGCTACATGCCCCGAACCTGCACTGTGTGCTCACATCCGAGCCTAAGCGAGATAGACAAGGCCCTCGTCACGCGCCAATCGTACTGCGCAATTTCACGCAGTTTCGGGCTGGGCCGGGACGCATGGCGGCGCCACGCCAAGGAGCACCTACCCGAGCGCTTAAAGAAGGCCTCAGAGCACGAGGACGTCCGGGAGGCGCTCGACGTGGCGGCGCAACTCAAAGCGATAAACGATGCTTCGCTTGCCATCTTGAAGGAGGCTGCATGCTT
>JAFAPF010000251.1 GCA_019247245.1 Rubrobacter sp.
CCTCTGCGTTACCCGAATCCGAAACACTTGGGGCCTGCGAAACACTTCGAAACCCTTTTTGGTCATGAACATCATGAGAATCTTTTGCGGACTGTTCATGCTCGAAAGGTATTTCGGAGGGTTTCGAATCGGCCAAGTGTTTCGCACCTGTGGAAGATGCTATAGAACCACTTTCGCCGTCATAGGCGTCATCAAATGAAGGCGAAAAGGATTATGACGTTGTTTGTAGTGGCAGTGCTAATGTTGGCGTCTGTAGCTTTGCCCGCTGAGGCCAAGCAGCCGGTCGTAGGTAAAAAGTTGCCTGTAAAAACCTCCCAGCAATGCTACGACTCTTATTAGCGATGACTAAGCTAAAATGCATCAAAAGATGTACAGACTTATGGCGCGTAGTGCTGATACGCTGCCAGCACAAAGTCCGTGGGTGGTGCGGGTTCTTATCACCTACGTCCCCACCACCTGATTGCGGTGCCCATATACCCATTTCGTTTATGCCAACTATATGGACACCAGCTTCATTTAAGCAGCTGTTGCTTTTTCGTGCAGAACCCTAATAAGAGCGTTTCGCAGCCGTCCAAAAGCGCTCATGGTTAGAGCCTGCGAATACAAAGCAAAGGACCAGGGGCCGTATTTGGGTGGATGAGAGGCCACTTCGAGAGCTCTGCATGCGATTAAATTCTCTCAAGTACAATAAAATATACTCAAATACCTCAGAAGATGTTATTATTTCCGAACCGTAGTGAGGAGGGAGGCACCACCGGAGAAGGGAGAGATACGAGGACGTGAATGCGACTTCGAGGGTGGGCGAGCAACTACTGAGCGTCGAGGAGGTCGCCGAGTACCTAGGTGTGGGGCCTGTGACAGTCTACCGCTGGTGCCGGGAGGGGAGCTTGTCGTGTATGAAGATCGCTCGCTCCTGGCGTATCCGTCGGTCGGCGCTGGAGGAGTTCATGAGGAGGAGCGAGCAATCGCAGACGCTCGTTGGGCAGCTGAGCTCCTTTTTGAAGATGCCCGATAACGTGCTAGGGATCACCCAGACCCCCGAGCTGATGCTCAAGCTCGACATAGCCTTCTTCCAGGTTGGGGAGGTTAGGGGCGCAACAATGGTCAAGTACCAGAGCCAGAAGGCGACCGGGCCCTCAGCGGACGATTTGTGTGCTGAGATGGAGCGCGTTGGGCTGGGATGGTTGGAGGATGAGGGGCGCTTCTTCCTCAGAGAGGAGAGCGAGCCCCAGGGCGGACGGATCAATGAGATCGAGCGGCTCGTCTCTGAGATCGCTGAGGAGGACTGGAGTAAAGGTCGCTCCATCTGGGTCAACTTTAACTGGGTAGAGGGCTTGGACGTAGATAAGGCACTCGAGCAGCAGCAGGCCATCTCGGAGCTGGTTGAGGATAGCCGGCTTGCAATCAAGACCAGCGTGCTGGAGCGAGAGCTCGACCGGTGGCCAGGAGCCGTACAGAGGCGAGCGCAGGTTACGCACTCAGGCACGATCTGGCTTTCAGAGTCGGGGCTGGCCTTAAGCCGCGTACTCCCACCGCCAGCCCTCTAAGGCGCGCCTTAAAGTAACGAAGAAGGAGCGCGAAATAAGTGTCGATCAAGAACGCTGAGAAGGGCCTCTTCGACAAGGCATTAAAGAAGAGAAGAATGCATCGGAGCCGTTGGTGGATGCTCGCTAGAAAGGGAAGTGGCTACTTGGAGCTGCTATCCCTGGAGCGCGGCACCCCAGGGAGTGTCCTGCCGGTCTTTAGCTTTAAGGAGGAGGCTGAGATGTTTTGCTTGCTCGAGGAGCTAGACGAGGGCTGGGAGGTTAGGGAAAGCAGTCCTGGGGAGCTCACCTCAGTGCTCTATGGGCCTTGCGTAGGGACAAAGAGCGTGGCCCTCGACCCATTGCCGGAGAAGGTGGCGGACGGGGCTGAGTTGGGCTTGATGTGTATGCGGCGGGAGAGGTTTTTAAACCGCCTCTTGGACTGTGGGACACGAAGGTAATAAGGAAGGGCTTGACGAAGAAAGAAACACCTGAGGTGGCCGAGCGGACCAAGGAGACAGCGAGTATCCGGCGTGCTAGCGAAGCTTCCCATAAGACAAGAGTACTGGTTGCGGATGAGCATACCATGTTCAGCGAGGTGCTGGGGGGGGCGATGGTTTCCTACGACGATGAAGTAGAGATCGTCGGGCTGGTGAATGATGAGGGTGCTGCGCTCGCCGCCCAGAGGAAGCACCCAGACGTGGTTATCACGGAGGTTGCGGTTCCCGCTGAGTGGGCAAAGGAAGCGGTTAGGCGCCTGCTCGCCGTGCGACCCCGCCCCAAGGTTCTCGTACTTACCAAGCACAAGGATCCAGGCTTGGCCCATGCAGTGCTAGAGGCGGGGGGAGCGCCTGTGTGCACAAGAGCGCCTCTTTTCAGGAGCTGTTGGCGGCGGTACGGGGCGCGACCCAACCGGCAAGCGGAGGATCCGATGAGGAACGATCGACAACCGCCTTCCTTGTCAAGCCGCGGGGTGACCTGGAGAGCAAGGGGAGGGACACCTCGCACTGCACGCTCTCAGAGCGGGAGCTCGGTATTATGCTCCTCGTGGGTCAGGGTCTCTCCAACCGCTAGATCGCCTCTCGCCTGCACATCAGTGAACTCACCGTCAAACGCCACCTGGCCAACGTGTACCCAAGACTGGGGGTAGCCTCCCGTGGGAGGGCTTTTAGGAAGGTGCTCTCGGAGGGCTGAATCTCCGCAGAGGACATCACCTAGTAATTCCCAAGTAGTGAGATCTATGAGATCTATGAGATCTATGAGTTCTCTTCGCTTGGAGAAAACTCTATCTGTCTGTATCAAAAACGACCCAGCCTGTTGAAAAACCCTGGTTGGCCACCAGGAACGCCTCGCGAGGTGCTTCCGGGTACAACTGATCTCATAACTGGTGGTAGTTGGCGAGCGTAGGGTTGCCGCCTGAGCTAGCTTCTTCGGTCTTAGGCCCCCGAAGGCAAGCAGCCGCTTGATGTTCTGGCCTGAGGCAATCAGCAAAGCTTCTATGTTCACCTTCTTAAGCCTGCGCAGTCGGAATCTCCTCATCCCGTGCCAATCTTTAGCCTCAGCGAACAAAGGCTCCTCCTACACCTGCCTCTTTCGTAAGGCCTTCTCGTATGGGAAACTCCCCCGGTAACCGCGTACCCTCTCGTAGTAGTCCTCGTCGGGACGACGGTAGATAGTACGCCCCTTCTCCAAATCGGTGCATTGCTTCTTGAGTGTGCAGGCGTTGCAGCCTTGCGCCGTCGCTCGGTATCGCGTTCCTCTATTGCCGCTGGTCTGTGCATGCCGGTACAGGTGCTTGTCGGCGGGACAAACGTAGAGATCCTTATCGGGGTCATAGCGGAAGTGGCCGGCACCGAAGAGGCCGGTGTCACGGAAGTCGAAGTTGGGGATCGCCATGTACGCCCTCATACCGGCCTCCTACAGGGCTGCCCCACGTTCTGGCGGGTACCGTACTTGGCGTTGCCGGTCACGTGATCGGGCACAAGCGCCAGCGGAAGGCGGTCCTCCACAAGAGGTCGAGCATGGGGCGGTTCTCGGTTGCCTCAGAGGGGGTAACCAAGACGTTGAGGATCACTCGCCCCTTGCCGCCGTCCACAACGTAGTGGGGCTGGTAGCCCAGCTTAGTCTGGCCCTCGCTCCCGAGGGGCATAGGAGTGGCGTCGGGGTCGGTGGTGCTCACCAAGCGGTCAGCGGTCCTCTTGCGCAGTCCCGAGAAGAAGAGTGCTTATGTTCCTCCATCCCTCACATGGCCCTCTGGAGGAGACATACATGGTCACAGCGTATGTACAGCGGTTTTGCGACAGGGCCAACCGGGGTATGCTCGTTATCTTAGTGGTTCGATAAGCTGCCACCATAGATGAAGGAGTTAGACGACTTTGAGCGAAGTACCCAGCATCACCCTCAACGACGGAAACACCATCCCGCAGCTCGGTTTTGGAGTCTTCCAGGTCGAGCCGGAGGATACCGCAGAGGCGGTAAGCAAAGCCCTGGAGATCGGCTACCGGCACATCGACACCGCAGAGATGTACGGTAACGAGAAGGAGGTTGGCGAGGCTATCGGTGCCTACGACCTTGACCGCGGCGACGTGTTCGTCACCAGCAAGCTCAACAACGGCTTCCACGAGCCCGAGGACGCCCGCGAGGCGTTCGATAGGACGCTCTCTGATCTTGGCTTTGACTATGTGGATCTGTTCCTCATCCACTGGCCGCTGCCTACACTCTACGGCGGTGACTTTGTCTCTACTTGGCAGACGCTCGAGGAGTTCAAGCGTGACGGGCGGGCACGCTCGATCGGGGTATCGAATTTCCAGATTGAGCATCTGGAGCAGCTGGCTACCGAGACCGACACGGTGCCAGCAGTGAACCAGGTAGAAGTACATCCCTATTTCACAAACGAGGCGGTGCGCGAGTATGGTCGGGAGCACGGGATCGCTACCGAGGCGTGGTCGCCGATCGCGCAAGGCGGGGTGCTAGAAGATTCTACTATCACCCAGATCGCTGAGAGGGTTGGCAAGACGCCAGCGCAGGTTATCTTGCGGTGGCACATCCAGCGCGGCGACATCGTGTTCCCCAAGTCGGTGACACCTTCGCGCATGAAGGAGAACTTCGAGCTGTTCAACTTCGAGCTAGAGCAGAGCGACATGGACGAGATCTCCGCGCTCGACCGGGGTGAGGAAGGCCGCACCGGTCCTCACCCCGACACGTTCGCCCACATTCCCGGCTGACTCGGTTCCGAAAAACTGAGGGACCTTTTGCAGACCAGGGTCGGGGCAGACCAGGGTCGGGGAACATATAACCTTACTCGGAGGTGGGTACCTCATCCGAGTAAGGCGCAGACAGTTATTGAAAGAGACAATAAGACCACCGGATCGACGCTGGGGCGACCACAAGCGGCGTAGAGGCCCCCTCGAGCAGATCTCTCACGAACGAGAGGTCGAGAGCACTTTGCAGACGGCGGTAGAAGTTGTCCTTGGGGACGAGCTCTTCAAGCGAGAGGTTGGGTAGCGAGGCGAAGTCCCAGAGCTTGGTGCCCCTCATAACGGTGCGTCCTCCTGTAGCAGGGACGAAGGAGGATCATGCTATCGAGCCTTGCGTCTCTCTGCTCCAGCGCGCACCTCAGTAAGTAGTAGAAGAGCGTTTCTCAGCAAGCTGCACCGTTTTTGATACAGGGCGACGGAACATTCACTTAGTTCGTCGACAGCAGAAAACCCTCTCTTCTAAAGGGGGCACTTTTGGAGGGGGTTGCACTTTTGCAGAACGCTCGCTAATAAGGATAGTAGAAGAAGGCGGTGGACCCCCGCCAGAAGGAAAAGCACGATAACAGAGAGTATATAGGTGGAGGAGGTGGTACATATGGTACTCACACCGTTCAGAGGCTTCTTGGACATGCACAGCGAATTCGACCGCGTGTTTAAACGACATGATCGGCGAGCTGTTCGCTGGGAGGCGCGCCCTGAGCACCACCAGAGAGACGTGGGCACCAAGGCTCGAGGCTTACGCTCTAAGGACAGCGACCTTGTGCTCCACTACGACCTGCCCGGTGTCGGGCTTGAGGAGGTGGACATCACCCTCGACGGCAGCGTACTGACCATCTCCGGCGAGCGCAAGCCGGTGACCGAGGAGGGGGGCATAAGCCTCTACTACCTCGAGGAGCTCTGCCCTACGGACCCTTCAGCAGGAGCGTGAGACGGTGCCCGAGGGAGGGTGTGAGCGCCGATAGCATCAAGGTGCGCTTGGAGCATGGGGTCCTGGAGGTGGTGCTATCCGGAGTGGTCCAGGAGGCACAGCCCAAGAAGATCGCCATCGAAGCAGCCTAAGAGCAAGCTGCTCATGCCGTAGTGGTGGTAGGACGAGCTAGCTAAAAGGGCAGCAGCTTAGATGAAGAAGTGGCCTCACGATAGCAGAGGAGATAGGGATGATGAAGGCAGGCCCATCCGACCAATAGGGCTAGAGCGTATGGGGCCGGAGCCTCTAAGGATCCTGGCCCGCTCGCTGCCTAATACATCTAGACGCATGGCCGAGACACACTACGCACAACATCGGAATTTTCCGCCACTCGTCCGATGTTCGACCGATCCGCCGAGGGTAGAATTTAGTCTAGATTCAGGCTAGGCAGGAGAGAGGAGAAGAGGTGAAGGTCATCGAGTACCTCGAAGGGCATTACATAGCTCAAGAGGAGCCCTTCGGGATGGCTTACAAGTGGTCACCAGAGGGTGTTGTCGTCGAGTGCAGATGCGGGGCAAGGCCGACCCTCATGGCTACCAGGACTATCTGCAGCGGATGCGGCATAGACCATGTGCGTATCGTCCGACGAGAGCTGAACGGCTCGAAGAACGGCTCGCAGAAGACGGTGGATGAGGTCCTTCACCCCTGGCGTTACGGTAAGACCCCAGAGGGCACAGAGACAATACCGGTCTGAGAGCTAGTTTCCGGGAATGTCGGGTATCCGAGAATATGAAGCGGCAACCTGTCCCCCTTAACCACACGCTTTTTACCCTTTTAGTGTTGTGGTCCTGGTTTGGACCACCGAACGTTCCAACAATGCCTTTTTCAACAAGCTGGAACGTTTGTGAAACAGTTCCCCACTCTGTTTCTTTGCAACGATTTTCTGCCTAGCAGTTTGTTTCAAAACCCATTTCAAAAACAATGTTTCAAAACTTGATAAATTCAATGAGTTATGAGACAGCACTACGGCTAGCTACAGCGTATAAGCCTTCTCGTATGTTTATCCGCTACCGCTATATGTTGGGTGTGGCTTGTTACCGCCATGAGTCCCGAAAACCCGCTTTACTGCTTGAGTGACCGGGCTTTATTCACCTACCTGTATATGAGCTTCCGGGAATATTACTTAGCGGCAGTTCGGGCCTGTTGTCAGTTACAAGGAAAAAGGGCCGGGCTGGTGTATAGAGCACGGAGGGGGAGATTCAGAAATCCGGCCCTGAAGCTAGGTGACGGCTTCTTACTCACCGTGCTCTTTGGGTACACCCGTCCCCCTGCGTGAGGGAAAGTTTTGGCGTATGGGGGGACGGGTCGATAAAAGATAGCTCTCGTTGGGGTTGTATGCTTGTTGACCCAATGTATGCCAACGAGGCTACCTGTTGC
>JAFAPF010000358.1 GCA_019247245.1 Rubrobacter sp.
TTTGTATACGTACGATTAGCGGTCAGCTATTGGGCTTTTTGCCGGTAGCTGACCGCTGATTGGCTTTGGGCCCTAGGGCACTGAGCAGGAGGGTGGCTACGCCGAGCACGATGGCCACATCGGCGGTATTGAAGATCGGCCACACCCGGATATCTACGTAATCGGTGACTTCGCCCGCGCTCAGACGATCCAGCAGGTTACCGGCGGCGCCACCAAGGATGAGGCCGCACCCTATGACCATCACGTGTGTAGGTGCCCGTTGGAGGAGCATATATAAGACTAGCCCCACCGCGATGACGCTTCCGAGCAGCAAGACACTCGCCTGCCCACCGAGAATGCCGAAGGCTCCGCCCTCGTTCCTTATGTAGGTGAAGTGAAGTACGTTCGGGATCAGGGGGATGCTCTCCCCGAGCCGCATGGAGCTCTCGATAAACCTTTTCAAGCTCTGATCGGCCAAAAAGACCGAGCAGGCGAGCGCGAAGGCAAGGCCGAGGCCCGCAGTGCGGCTCACGGCGCCGTGAGGCACGGCCGATTCTCCTTCTGCCCGCTGCGAGGCGACCGCAGGCTCTGGGGCTTCACGCTTAGGAGGGGCTCCCGATACCACCGGTGCAGGGCGCGCCTGGCTCGGGAGTCTGGGGACCCTTCCGGTAATACTGGATGAACTGTTGGAGGTCAGGATCGTCGGCATCCTTAAACCGCATCTGAGCGCCCCACGCCGAGGCCACAATCGGCGTGGCCTCGGGTAGGTCCGGGTAGGGGCTCGCAACCAGACAATCCTGACCCTCTATCATATTCCGCAGCTTATCCTTCTGATCCTGGGATAGGTCTGGTCTATAGGTGATCCAAACCCCCCCGTGCTCTAGAGTATGCACCGCGTTCTCGTTACGCACCTGCTCCTCGTAGAAGCCCTGATTCTGCCATACAGGGTTGTGCTCTCCGCCGGCTGGGGGATTCTGAGCGTAGCTGACCGAGCCTTCGGTGTGCTTGCCAGCAGGTCCTACGTCGAACGTCTCGACCCCGCTTGGGGGCTCTTTCGCTGCCCGCTGGCTTCTATCCACCAAGACGAGCGCGACGAAGCCCGCGATAAAGGCCAGGACAATCAAACCTACCGCGACCCTAACCTTGTTCGAACCCCCACCATTCACCGACCGTACATCACGCTGCTTGCTCTTACCCAACTCACAACCTCTCTTCTAGCCACCCTCTGGACCTGCCACGCAAAAGATGGAGCGTCGTAAACCGGGTTCTCGCTCCGCGCAGGCCTTGATCCTAACATATAAGGGGCACCTTACCGAAAGGCGTCCGCGACTACGGCCACCACCTTATCGCACCCCCGGCGACGATGCTAGAAGAGATGCTTTCCGGGAGGAGTAGTGGTTTCTAATCTTCTCTGACAGTGATCGTGTCATCCATGCCGCGTCCTGTTGTACACAGGGCAGTAGAGGTCGTAATTGCCGGGCTCAAGGTTCGCTTCGAGTCAGACGCTCTTATTGGCGGCATGTTCGGGGCAAACTGTCTTATCCCTTCACCTTTCCGCGGCGTACGCGACGCTACCGTGGTTTACGACCCTGAATACACACGTTTCGGGCTCCTTCAAGGCGACCTCAAGCGAGTTTAATCCGAACTCCGTCTCCCCACCTCGATCGTTTTGATCGGCCCTTCAACAGCGCTTTTGCTTCGCTCTGCGCTTCCTCACTGGGGGGCGCAGCCAGACAGGATCTCCAAAAGAGCGAGCAAACACAGATCGCCACGACACATCTAAGCCCCATATATCTACCTCCTCAAAGCTAATATCACTATCGGCAACGATAGATGCTAGCAAATTACCTTGGCAACTTTCATAAAACCCATCGGGCACAACGATCTAACGGATAGTAACCTAGCTTCAGCTAGCTTCGGCTTGAGCGCGAGTGTATGATGCTAGTTTTGAGGATCGTCTCGTAAGGGGTGCGAGATGGTTCGGACGACATGGATGGACAACGAAGAGACGATAGCGTAGATAGAGACCTCGTTGCGGCACGCCCGTGCCCACAGCCTCATCAGGCTCGTAGCACTCTTAACGGCCGTCCGGGATGAGATCGCGTTGGAGGCGAAGCTAGCTCCTTCTCGCTCGCTCCGGACTCTTGGCTCTTTAGATAAGCAGCGTCGCAGGTAAGACAACATCTCCTACATGACGGCAGGTAGTGTACTCTACCCCAGTTTTGCTATGCTCCAGTAACGCTTGGCCATCACCTCTAGCTATACGCTAGGCTCACCTAATCATCAGCCCCTACCTAATGTGAAAAGCTTGGCTTATCTAGCAAACCAAGCCCCCTCACCCGCACACATATTGGCTCATCTACCTTCCAGCAAAGCTGAAAGCAACAGGTGTACCCGATCTCGATGAGTAAATTTCC
>JAFAPF010000401.1 GCA_019247245.1 Rubrobacter sp.
CGGCGCCGTCAGCTCACTTATGCTGTCTAAAAGTATGTGGACGGTAGCCTCGGTCATGTAGAAGAGAAGACCCTCCATGAGCCAGGCGGCCGGCTTTCGTACTTCGTAGCCAGCATCTAAGAGCGCTTGAGGCCAAGACGATTGCCTCAGGTCTACCCCTATAGTACGCCGCTCGCAGGTGGCCTGGGCTTCGGCTCGGGCTACGATTGCTTCCTTAGTGTTGAGGGGCTCGGGACGATCTAGTTCGTAGAGTCTAGTCTTCGGCGGCCAGTTTTTGCGGAAGGCTCTGGCATCCATCTGGCCGCCGCGAGGACGATCTGTCTTATCCCATCGCTTAAGCAGCTATGCAGGAGAAAGTCGTCGAAAAAGCGGGTGCGGACAACGATATACTGGCCTGGTCCGCCCCACAACTGAGCCATCTCCATGCGCTCCAGCCAGGCAAAACCCTCAGAAGCGGCAAGGGAAAGGCGAGCGGATCGTCGAAGAGGTGATCGAGGCGCTGGCTCTCACGTGCCCGCGCTGCAGCCATCCACCGTGAGGTCAGGGCCAGAGAGTCCATCACCAGAGGACTAACGTCGAAGCCGCCCCGCCGCCAGGATCACTACTACGATGAAGATGACCAGAACCATTAAGAACCACGTCGAAGCGTTTCCACTGCCCGTATTCCGCTGCAGTACTTCGGGATCCGGCTCTGCCTGGTCCACTGGCTGCGTTGTTAGCTCGTCCGAGGTAGCTTCGGTACTACCTTGCGCGACGCTTAAAATTCCTATGGCCACGCTGAAGAGTGGTTGCATCTGTCCGGAGAGTCTGTCAAGATTATCGCCGCTGCTGGGGTATGCTTCCACGAACACGGTTCAGAATTACAAAACAGTCTGAAGTGCAATTCAAGGCCCGTTTGGACAGGGATGTTCCTGTCCTAGAATTGGTTAGAGGGTGTATGAGAAAAGGATGGCTATGATGGGCTTCCTGCTACAATGGCCTCTCCATCCCGCGCTATTGCTCCGGCGGAGCATCCTCTCCGAGGGCACCCCACGACATCAGGTGGAGGGTTAAGTGGACAGGAACACTATCGCTGGAAGATTGGACAGCCTGGATTGGGTTGGGGTTCGGCGCCTTCTCGACCATACCAGAGGTACACAGTGAGCTCAGGTCGGTACGGTCCCTGGAGCTTTTCGAGACCGCGCATCCGCTGGCGCAGCCGAAGCTCCTCGGGCTGCAAGAGGTGCTCGGAGACGGCTGGCTGAAAGCTCTGAAGCTGGATCGCTATGCTCCTCAGCAGTTTCGCCATCCCGAAGCGCTGCAGCAGATCCTATTCCCATACACGGAGGCTATCTAGCATCCCATCTGTGGGACAATTCTTGGGACCTTGGTCCTTCCCGAAGCCCGGTTCTCCGCCCACGCGCTCGGCGGCCTATCCTGAGTCTACGAGAATCCTCAAGAAGGGCTCGTGTCTCTGTGGGCTGCGGAACGCCACGGCGTCATTTCTTTAGGAAGTGCCGCACCAACACCAACCGGTCTTTGCCCCAGAACATCCTATGGTCGACGACGAAGCTGGGTACCCCAAACGCCCCGGCGGAGTGCGCCTCCTCGGCGGCCTCGGCGAGCCGCCGTTCCGGGCCAGGCGAGGCAAGATCGCGTGCGAAGGCGTCCTTGGACAGGCCGACCACTTCGGCCCGTTGCAAGCACTCTCCCTCGCCGATCTCGGGTAAGCCCTCCGCGAAGATGGCCTTGAACATGCTCTCACTGTAGGAGCGCATGGTGCTCAGCGCGTCCGCCGCGGCGCAGGCACGGGCGAGTAGCCGGGGATCGAACTCCACGACACCCCTGGGCTCCTTGTAGGAAACGCCGTAGTACTCGGCCCAGCATTCGGCGTCGTAGCGACGATAGTCCCAATCGTACTGGCCTGAGACGGGCTCCCCCTCGAAGGGGCTTGCGCTGCACAACTCGTAGAGGTCGACGCTGTATAGCGGGCGCCAGAGGACCTGGCAACCCATCTCGCGTTCGAGCTTCCCCACCTGGGTGGAGGCCAGGTAGGAGTAGCGGCTGCCGACTGAGTAGTAGAACCGCACCGTCTTCCGCTTACCAATGACTAACCCGTTGCTAGGTACTCCTGAAAATAAGAAAAGGATGCCACATCCGACAACCAGGTGTAAGAGGGAGACACCACCGTGCGTCTACGCTTTAAACCCGCCGATACACTTATTTCTGCTAGGCCTGTGGCGCCTATGTGTGACCGGATTTATGTCTTAATTTGTCTCGTAGAAG
>JAFAPF010000189.1 GCA_019247245.1 Rubrobacter sp.
CACGAGCCTACCACCGCCACACGCATCGCCCTGCGCTCCCTCGCCAGACGTATCCTGGCACTCCAAGAGGAGATCGCAGACCTCGATGACCTGATCACTCCTCTGGTCGAGCAGATCAACCCACGCCTGACGGGAGCATCCTGTGTAGGGACGGAGATAGCCGCTCAGCTGCTGGTCACAGCGGGTGAAAACCCCGAACGCATGAAAAACGAGGCCTCCTTCGCCATGCTCTGCGGAGTCGCCCCCTTACCGGCTTCCTCTGGGAAGACTCGCCGCTACCGCCTCAATCGCGGCGGAGATCGGGCAGCGAACTGCGCCTTGCACATGGCTGCTATAAGCCGTCTTCGTGTAGACCCCCGCACCCGCGACTACGCGGACCGACGTGCCGCCGAAGGTCTTTCCAAGAAGGAGATCCTGCGCTGCCTCAAACGCTATCTGGCTCGGGAGCTCTACAAGCTACTGCGACCTGTCTCCGCTGGCGCTCTGAGCACAGCTTGACACATATAGGAGCTTCTGATGGTTGGCGAAATAGTCGACGCGAGCCTTCTGCTCTGGGGTACTTTGTTCGGGGCTGGGAAATCCAAACATACGGTAATAACACACCCACCGAGCGAGTTAACCAATGCTTATATCGATCTCTTTATATTTCAGGGACGGCAGCATTTATCTGCTCTCTACCATGGCACGCATGTCCAACATAAAGAGAGGATTCGCTTTATGTTAGGTACATTGTCCATATCTCAAAATAGCAACTCGCCCTCATTCCTTAGGCTATCGACAAGGATGACCTGACGACAATAGATGAACAAGAGCGAGGGGACGTTAGAAGACAATCTCGCATACCCAGCAGCCTGCTAAACTCTGTAGCGGATCGGTGGACGCGCAAGAAGAGACCTGGCATATATGGATAAACCAGATGGATAAACCAGATAAAGTCAGCCAAAACCGCTTTATGAGGTACCAGGAGGCGATGCTCAACACCTACGCTGCGTTGAGTGAGGAGGAGAAAGCTGAGCTGCACGCATGGGAGAAAGAAAACCTGGACGGGCACAGCGTAGCAACGTCCGACTGGCCAGGATGGAGAAAATATATAGGACCACCACCATGGCGATGTGAGGATGGGGAACATCCAAACCTTAGATAGTTACTTTAGTTAGACGCAGAATCCCCATTGTCCGACTAGGTATACAAACACCTTCTCTCGCCTTTATGATTTCCAGCATTCTTGGAAGCCTGGTGGTAGCGTATTGCCGATGGACCTTGAATCTGCGTTTAGAATGCTAGCTTGCTCTCCCGATCTGGACCCCTTTCGTAAATTGATTGAGCCTTTGAAGGCTTACGACAGCAAACGTGGCAACAGCCACCTCATACGCACCCTAAGAGTTTTCTTTTCTTCTAATGCCAATCAGAGTGAGACAGCCGAAAAACTCTACCTACACCGTAATAGCGTGCTCTATCGTCTTGTGCGCATACAGGGACTGACTGGTTTAGACTTAAACGATTCTCGAGCTAGGCTTGCACTCCAGCTCGCATTGTTGGCTATCGAAGATCAAGGAAGGAACTCCAATGGTGAAGATGAGCACCCGTAATCGACTCCCAGGCACGATCACCGAGGTTGCAAAGGGTCAAGCAGCTGCAAAAGTAAGCCTCCAAGTTGGGGACAATCACATGGTGGCCCTCATCACCCGTGAGAGTGCTGACGAGCTCGGCCTCGAGGTTGGTCAAGAAGTAACTGCTCTCGTTAAGGCCACTGACGTCATGATCCTCACGCACGAGGGAGACCTAGCCTAGGGCTTTCCACCTGCCGAAAAAGCGGTGCTGCCAGCCCACAGAACAGGGTAAGAGCCATGGTTGTTAACGCTTTTGATGGCTCTCTTTTGTCTTCTTTTCCTGTAGGTGAACAGCTCTCTATAGAGCAAAGCCCGGTTTAATCTTGGTACTCGGTGATCTTTCTGGTTAGGTATCTAACAGCCAGGATGATGGTGAAAGCGAAGCCCAAGACCAGCACCGAGAGGGCCACTGCAGCATCGAAGTTGCTTTCTAAAGCGCTATAGATCGCCAGTGGAACCGTTTGCGTTATGCCCGGGAAGTTACCCGCAAAAATGATCGTGGCCCCAAACTCTCCTAATGCACGGGCCCAGGCGGTGATCGCCCCAGCCACAAGCGCCGGCGATGCAAGCGGTAGCGTAATCCTGAAGAAGGTGTCGGCGCGACTCCCACCGTCGACCATGGCTGCCTCCTCTATTTCCCGGTCCACCTTGGAAAAGCCTGTAACAGCTTGGCGAACGTAGAAAGGTGTTGCCACGAAGAGTTCGGCGAGCACGACCGCTGCCGTGGTGAAGGTGAGGCTTATCCCCAGCAGCTGCAGCTGCTCCCCGAGGATCCCCATCCTACCGAACACAAGCAAGAGAGCTATGCCTGCGGCGCTCGGGGGAAGCACGACCGGAATATCCATAAGAGTATTGAGCATGCGCTTTCCCCGGAAACCACCTCGCGCCAGGATGTAGGCTGCTGGGGTCCCGACCACGATTAGCGTGACCATGGAGACGGCCGTAGTCTTGGCACTGAGCAGCAGAGCATGGGTTGCAACCGGGGAGACCATCGCCTGCCAGGCTTGTTTGTCTACAGTCCAGACTATAAGGCTTAAGAGCGGCACGGCTATAAAGCCTGCGAGTAGGGCTAAGGCCCCTACGGCAAGGGCAGACGCCACTACGTTCCAGCTACCCAGCCGGTCCCGAGGTGCCCACCTCCGCTTCAAGCTGATCGTTCGAAGCCGTATTTCTCGAGCACACCCTGCCCCTCATCGCTTAGCACTAGATCAACCCACTTCTGAGCCAGCTCGGGGTTGGTTGCCTGCTTTAGCGTGGCTATGGGGTAGGTGGCTATGACGTTCAAGTCCTTTGGTATTTCGATAACCTCTACCTGGTCTGCAATATCAGGCGTTACGTCGGTTATGTAGACGAAAGTAGCATCTGCGTCGCCCAGAGCTACTCTGTTGGCCGAAGCCCTTACGTCTGCTTCCCGGGAGACTACATTGTTCATCACCTGCTGCTCGAAGTCCGCGCCGTACTGCGAGTTGGCCTTGTTCAGGATCTGCTTGGAGTATTCGGCAATGGGCACGCCATCCTGCTCCAGCACAAGCTTCGATCCGGGCTTAGCCAGATCCCTAAGCTCATGGATATCTGCTGGGTTGCTCTTGGGGACGATCACCACCGGTCGGTTCCTTGCGAAAATCTGGGGTGTATTAACGAGGCTGTCCTGTACAGCAGTATTCATCTTGGCTTCGTCGGCCGAGGCGAAGACATCTGCAGGCGCTCCTTGCTGGATTTGGGCAAGCAGCGCCGAGCTGGCGCCGAAGCTCGTACTCACCTTCGCGTTCGGGTTCTGCTCCTCGAACGTTGTAGTTAGCTCTTTAAAGGCATCCGTGAGGGAGGCTGCGGCAAGCACAGTCACTGTACCACCGCTGGTTTGCCCTCCACCGGTAGTTTCTGTAGAGCCTGAGCCTGGGGCTCCGCTGCATCCTGCTAGACCAACGGTCAGCGAAAGCAGGGCCAAGAGCAGGAGTGACCTAACAAGAACCCTTCCTCTTCTCAGCCCCATCTCTGCCCAGCTCCTCTCTTTATGGCTTTTGAGCCGAACGAATTAGAGAGCCTCATGCTAAAGAAAGGCGGGGCCGCAGTCTTTGTGCAATATGCACAAATACCTATCTCTGTACTGTAAAACTGCAGAGCATAAGCCGTGTTTTTGTGCACTTTGTACGTTGAATCCTCCCGAATCCTTGAAATGATCTGTGGCTAGGAACAAGAAACGATCTGGGATTGGGGTGATCGTCGAGAGGAAAGTGCTACGAACCAAGCATTGCTGATGCGCTCTTGTGAGCCGGCATTTATGTACACCTAGCTAACAGGCATGCTACCGAGAAGGAGAACTATGGAAGTACAAGTAGATCCGAAGGCAGAGGAATTCACTCGCACGCAGCACAAGCTGCTCATCGATGGCGAGTGGGTAGAGGCGGCCTCGGGCAAGACGTTCGAGACCATCAATCCTGCTACGGAAGAGATTTTAGGTGAGGTTGCTCACGGCGAGGAAGAAGATGTGACCCGCGCCGTGCGCGCTGCACGGAAGGCTTTCGCCGACGACGCCCCATGGCGCAAGATGACCCCCTCCGAGCGAGGGCGGTTGATCTACCAAATCAGCGAACTCATCGAGGAGCACGCCGACGAACTTGCCACTCTAGAGGCACTAGACAATGGCAAGTCCTTCAACGTCGCCAAGGCAGCAGATGTGGCTCTAGCAGCGGATTTGTTCCGCTACATGGCCGGGTGGGCTACTAAGATCGAAGGGGAAACCATACCAATCTCCTCACCGGCAGCACCCGGTGAGTACCTGGCGTTTACGCTTAAGGAGCCTGTGGGGGTTGTCGGACAGATCATCCCTTGGAACTTCCCGCTCCTTATGGCAGCCTGGAAGCTTGGTCCGGTGTTGGCCACGGGGTGCACCGTGGTCCTCAAGCCCGCCGAGCAAACGCCGCTCTCGGCCCTGCGCTTGGGCGAGCTGATGATGGAGGCCGGTCTGCCCGACGGCGTGGTCAACATAGTGACCGGTATGGGCGATGCAGGCGCGGCGATCGCAGCTCATGAAGATGTGGATAAGGTTGCTTTCACCGGCTCAACCGAAGTCGGCAAGATGATTGCACAAGCAGCGGGCAAGACCAACCTCAAGAAAGTTACCTTGGAGCTTGGCGGCAAGTCCCCCAACGTCGTGTTCAAAGACGCCGACATGTCCGTGGCTATTCCTGGCGCGGCACACGGCATCTTCTTTAACCACGGCCAATGCTGCAACGCTGGCTCACGCCTGTATATACAGCGAGAGGCTTACGACGAAGTCCTAGAGGGTGTGGCAGAGCGGGCCAAGAGCATCAAGGTGGGCTCGGGCCTGGACTCCGAAGCCACCATGGGTCCACTCATCTCCGAAGAGCAGTTCGAGAAGGTCCTCGGTTACGTCGAAGAAGGCCAGCAAGAGGGCGCAGAGGCCTACGTGGGTGGCGGCCGGGTGGGTGACCGAGGTTACTTCGTCGAACCTACAATCCTTACTAACACCTCACCGGACATGTCCGTGGAGCGCGAGGAGATCTTCGGCCCGGTGGTGGCTGCGGTTCCTTTCGATGAGCCAGAGGACGTCATAGCGCCAGCTAATGAGACGCATTACGGTTTGGCTGCTGGAGTGTTCACGAGGGACATCAACAAAGCCTACCGCACGGCCAAGCGCCTGCGGGCAGGGACAGTGTGGATCAACTGCTACCACGTCTTCGACGCTGCGCTTCCCTTCGGAGGTTATAAGGAGTCCGGATGGGGCCGCGAGATGGGTCACCACGTTCTTGAGAACTACCTTGAGACGAAAGCAGTCTGCGCACAGCTGCAATAGAGTTTCTTGTAACAGATGTGGGCCGGAGTTTAACAGCTCCGGCCCTTTTCATGCCCTCTCTAAGGGTAAGCTTCCTCAGGGATGTACCGAAAACCTTTGATTATGAAACAAGTATGCTGTATCAAAAAGGGTGCAGCGTGTTGAAAAATGCCCTCCAGGCCAGGGTGTGCGCTGGAGCATAGACGCAAGCGTCAGTAGCATGACCTTCTCTCGTACTTGCCTCAGGAGGAGGACGTCTCACCATGATGGGCACCAAGATTCGCGACTTCGCCCCTCTGCC
>JAFAPF010000515.1 GCA_019247245.1 Rubrobacter sp.
GTCAGCCGTGATCTCCCTGATCTTCTCTAGTATTTCGTCCCGTCCCATGAGCATCTCCCTACGGTGTATATAACTTCCAAACGAGCTCTGCCACGCATTCCGCGAGGATAGCGCGTAGTGTAACCCAAATCGCCGCCCTACTGCATAGTCATCCCGCCATCAACCGCAATCGTCTGACCCGTAATGTAGGCCGTACCCTCCCCGGCAAGAAATGCCACGACCTCTGCGATCTCCTCTGTGGTCCCGAATCTTCCCGTCGGAATCTGCTCGAAGATGCGACGCTTCACATTTTCGGTCAGCCCCGCGGTCAGCTCCGTCTCCACATATCCCGGCGCTACCGCGTTAACCGTGATGCCACGGTTCGCAACCTCCCGCGCCACACTCTTGGTGAAGCCAATCATGCCTGCCTTGGATGCTGCGTAATTGGCTTGCCCAGCATTACCAACGAGTCCTACGACCGAGCTTATGTTTACGATCCTCCCCCACCGTGCCCGTACCATCCCTCGCAATACAGCACGCGTGCACAGGTACGTCCCTCTGAGGTTTGTCGCGAGGACCTCGTCGAACTCCGTGTCTTTCATACGCAAGAGGAGGTTGTCCTGCCTGATCCCGGCATTGTTGATTAGTATCTCTACGGGCCCAAAAGCTTCTCCTACGCCTTCGAACAACGCTTGGACGTCCTCGATCGAGGCTACATTGCTCTTGAATACCTCACATTCAGCACCCACCTTACGGGCCATCTTAACAGTATCTTTGGCTGTCGCATCGTTGGAATAATAAGAGATCGCCACTCTAGCACCCTCTTTAGCAAGCCTGACGGCTACAGCTTGTCCTATTCCACGCCCGCCACCGGTCACGAGAGCCACCCGCCCCTCCATCAGTCACCTTCCACCCTCTCGGCGAAAACGAATAAGAGCTCTGCTTCGCAAACGCGCTCGGAGCCCACTCTGGTCGTTCCCTTGCCCCGTCCGGCTCTACCTTTGAGGCGCAAAATCTCGACCTCCATCGTGAGCACGTCTCCCGGGATAACCTGCCGCCGAAACCTGACTCCGTCGATACCCGCAAAAAAGGCAAGCTTACCTCGGTACTCTTCCAACCCCATCACCCCCACCGCCCCGACCTGGGCCATCGCCTCCACGACTAGCACCCCTGGCATCACCGGATAATCGGGAAAGTGGCCCTGAAAGAACGGCTCGTTCTGGCTGACGTTCTTTATACCCATAGCCCTTATCCCGGGCTCTATCTCCTCGATCCTGTCTACTAGCAGGAACGGATAGCGGTGCGGGATGAGCTTCCGGATGGTAGCTGGCCCGAATGGTGTCTCCACTTCAGAGCACCTCTTTGGCTACCCGGCCTCGTAGTTTTATGTACTGGAAGTCTCGCAACATCCTCACCAGCGTACCCCCGCCGGCCTCAACAACTTCCTCGACTCCTAGAGATGCGAACTGCTCTACAACCGCAACCCACCTCACTGGAGAGAGCATCTGGGCGCGCAGCGCACGCCGCAGCTCGTTGGCAGTCACCACAACATTGCCGTTTGCCGAGCTTACCAGGGGTATCTTTGGGTGCTCCAGAGGCGTCTCCGCTAGCAGCTCATCCATCGCCACCGAGGCCTTCCGGATGAGCGGCGAGTGGAACGCACCAGCGACGTCTAGCTTACGCTTCTTCCCACCCACCCGTTCGGCAACTGCCGCAAGCGCCTCCTTTTCCCCAGAGATCACTGTTTGACGCGGGGTATTGAAGTTGGCTGCAACGACTGCGCCCTCCACCATGCTCACGGCGCAGATCACCTCCTGTGCCCCGACCCCAATGATCGCCGTCATCTCTCCCGGATTTTTTCCGGCTGCCTCCATCATTAGCCGGTCCCTCTCCGCCACAAGCCGCACGCCATCTTCTAATCTCAGAGATCCCACAGCATAAGCTGCTGCATATTCGCCCAGAGAGTGCCCGGCAACTATGTCCGGCTCAACACCGTTCTTCTTTAGCCTGTGAAACGTGTCGACTGAACCGGCAAAGACGGAGAGCTGGTAGGGTACCTCCTGTTCGCTACCACGTGTCCTACAGACAGCATCCCAGACCTCGCCAGAGATCTCGCCATCCGCTGCTCCTTGCCCAGGGAAAACCATTGCCAGCCTCAGCGCCAGACCCTTTCGCTCTTAGATCCTGTACAAGTTCGCTGCCCAAGTCAACCCCGCTCCGAATCCAGCAGTGATTACATACTTCCCCGGCTCGAAGTGACCGTAGATGTCCGGGTAAGAGATCGGAATACTCGCCGCTGAGGTGTTTCCAAACCGGTCCAAATTGACCACGATCTTCTCCTCCGGAATATCCATCTTTCGCACCGCTGCTTGTATTATGCGTGTATTCGCCTGATGCGGGATGATGTATTGGACCTGTTCGGGGGAAACGTCGTTACGAGCCAGCAGCTTTTCGACCATTTGAGGAATGATCCTGACCGCCCACTTAAAGACTTCGCGGCCGTTCTGATAGAGCTTCTCATCAGAGCCTGGATGCCCGGCCCGTAAGAGTGGAGCCATGCCCCCATCAGCGCCCAATATGTGGTCGACGAAACCAGACTCGCCGGACCCGCGCTCGAGAACCACTGCGCCTGCACCATCACCGAAGAGCACGGCCGTCGAGCGGTCTTTCTGGTCCACGATCGAGGTCATCACGTCCGCGCCGATAAGCAGCACTCGTCTCGCAGCGCCGCTCCTCAACATCGAATCCGCAACGCTTGCCGCGTAGGAGTAGCCGGCGCATGCCGCAGCCAGATCCATCGCGCCTATACCGGCTGCACCAATCATGTCCCCCACAAGGCAGGCCACCGACGGCATCGACTCAGGTGCCGTCGAGGTAGCACATAAAATCAGATCTATCGCCTCGCTCTTAAGTCCGGCATGCTCCAGCGCCTTATTCGAAGCGTCCGCGGCGAGGGTAGCACAGTTCTCACCATCAGCCACAAAGTGGCGCTCTTTTATACCGGTACGCTCTACTATCCAAGCGTTATCGGTGTTCAGAGCGTTCTGGAAGCCGTCGTTGGTGACAACGCGTTCTCCCAAAGCACGGCCTACGCCTACGATCTTGCCTACTACGCCGTTCAAATTGTGTCTCCGGTCGTGTGCTCACCAGCCGTAGCGAGGGCTTTCTGGATTTCTTCTATGATACTGGATCCAGCACGTGAGATCCCCTTTAAGGCGTTGAAAACGCCACGAGCGCGGGAGTTGCCGTGGCCGATGACAACCAAACCGTGCACGCCGAGCAAAAACGATCCGCCATAGTTCTCGGGATTAAGCTGCTCACGGATGGCGACGAGTTGCGGACGGAGGAGGCTTCCGGCAAGTTTTCTAATGGTGCGCGATGCAACCGCTCCATGCACCGTGCCGAGGATCTCACGAGCCACGCCTTCGGTGGTCTTGAGGACTACGTTCCCAGTAAAGCCGTCGGTCACAAGGACATCCGCCACCCCACTCCCGATAGCATATCCTTCTACGTTTCCAACAAAATGTACGCTATTCGAACGGGAAAGAAGCTCGTGAGCCGCCTTAGCAAGGTTGTTGCCCTTACCGGGTTCCTCGCCGACGTTAATTAGGCCGACCCGAGGGTCGTCGGCGATGCCGAGATATCTTCGCGCGAACACGCTGCCTAGGATAGCGAAATTCAGCAGGTCTTGTGGCCGACATGAGACAGTGGCGCCAGCGTCCAGCAATAATACAGGCGCATCGAAGGGTAACACCGTGGCGATAGCTGGCCTCCGACAGCCCCTGATACGCCCGATCTCAAGCAGCGCCGCCGCCACCGTAGCTCCCGTGTTCCCCGCCGAGAAGAATACTCCAGCCTCCCCCGCGCAAACCATCCTAGCAGCCACCACCACGCTCGAATCCGGCTGGGTGCGCAAAGCCTTCGCAGGATCCTCGTTCATCGCGATGGCCCCGCAGGCCCGGCAAAACGAAACGTTATCTGGAGCATCTCTTAGCCTAGGCTCGACCGAGGCTTCATCGCCAACGAGGATAACCTCGTCATTCGGCATCTCCCTCGCCGCGACTAAAGAGCCTGCGATGATCTGGTCCGGCGCATTGTCCCCACCGAGGGCGTCTACTGCAATGCGCACTCGTTCAGCTCTGCGGCGGGCAGTAAGAAGCGTCGCTCTACTCGGAAGCCTCTACGGCGATCACAGTACGCCCTCTGTAGTTACCACACTTCGGGCATACCCGGTGTGGTAGGCGCAGCTCCCGGCAGATCGGGCAGCTCACAAGGTTTGGGCTCTTTAAGGCATGATGGGCCCGGCGTTGGTTCCTGCGAGCTTGCGAGGTCTTCTTCTTAGGTACCGCCACGGTACTACCTCCCTTAGTATCATACGTTTAGAAGCTAAAAATTCGCGGCGAAAAAGTCGCCGAGATCCCGCAAGCGCGGGTCGATCGCGTCGTTAGAGACTAAGTTCACAGGCTTGGTTCCCGCACAGAAAACCTGCATCGGAACCTCGCTCGGGAGCACCTCCTGAGCGTAGCGCGTTATGTTCAGCTCCCAGTCCTCTACGTATAGCTCTGGATCGT
>JAFAPF010000134.1 GCA_019247245.1 Rubrobacter sp.
TCATGCCACCAGTGCGGGTCGTACTTCGAGGCTTCCGCTCCGCTGGACTCGCCCGGGAGGCTGACTGGGATGCCTTGGCTGAGGTCGACCACGGTCGGATTGCCGCTGGCTTGGGAGACGATATTATCCATCCAGGAATCGAGGTTACCACCATTGACGAACACGAGGCTTGCTTCCGAGATTGCTTGTACATCCTCCGGACGCGGCTCATAGTCGTGTGGGTCGCTATTAGGCTGAAGAATCTGGCTGACGTCTACAACATTATCTCCAACCTGACTGACGAAGTCACCGATCTGAGTGGTGCTGGCGACGCCCTTGAGCTTGCCGCCTGCTGCACTTTCCGAAGAACCCTGATCCTGGCTTCCACAAGCCCCAAAGAGCACGATAAGCACTAGCCCCTCCGATATGCTCAAAACGCTCAGCATCGCCTTGCGAAGCATCTATCTTCTGTCCTCCCTACGCTACAGCTGCAGGTGTTGCACAGGATCTCAGGTGCCTCTAGGCCACATCGCTAAGACAGCAAGGTGATCCTCTCCCCGCTTCAGCAGCCCTCGAAAATCGCATATCCAGCGACTCCATCCACCTAAGTTAGGTCCTCTTTGCTTTTGTGATAACACATTATCAATTTTCGCTGATGCCTGTAGGAACTGTCAAGCTTCTTGAGGTGCTTTGCGTTGTTATTGTGCTATATTGAAGGGATGAACTCGGCACGGCAGACGAAACAGCGAAATACGATTATCAAAGAAGTTGTGTCTGCCGAAGGACCGCTCTCCATAGCCGAGATACACGAGCGAGCAAGCGCAAAGGTTCCGCGGTTGGGGATCGCCACGGTTTACCGAACGATCAAGGCGCTGAAGGAGCAGGGGCGCGTGGCAGTGGTTGAGCTGCCGGGCGAGGAGCCGCGCTACGAGCCTGTCGGGCGCGGACATCATCACCACTTCAGGTGCCGCTCTTGCGACCAGACATTTGATCTTGAGGTATGTCCAGTTGGTGTACCGCAAGGTACGATGTTGCCCGGTGGGTATACAGTCGAGGATCACAGTCTCACACTCTACGGCCAATGCTCTACCTGTCTTGCCTAGCCCTTATGTCCTAGAGCTTAATCGGCAACCTCTGGCAGAATGTCGAACAGCACCACGCCCAGCACCGCTCCAAAGCTAAGACCTAGCAGGAGCTGGAGGCGATCGCGGATGCGCAATATCAGTAATCCCCCAAACACGTAGAGAGAGAGAGAGAGAGAGAGAAAAGCCATGTTAGCTGGAATGAGGGTGGTAGGAGACACTCAGGGTGCCTCTCTCATCTGAGCATGTCGGACAAAGCCCTTCAAAGAGCACCTGATGTCTGCTGACGAGATATCCTGTCGAGGCTGCGAGGGCAGACTGGGCCTCAGTGACAATGCAGCAAGGGATCGGCGCAACCTCAGGGCAGCTGGTGCATAGTATATGCTCATGATGTTTGTTCGTGAGGCCGATGAAGGAGCTGCTGCCCATATCTTTCAGCTACTCATAGTTGCACAGGTACCGGTGGGGGCATTCTTCGCAATTAAGTGGCTACCGCAGGCTCCAAGACAAGCATTGCTAGTACTGGCACTACAAGCTTGTGCTGTGCTCGCGGCATTTGCACCCGTTTACTATTTCAACCTGTAGCGCCCAGCTGACGAGCATGGCTTGCCTGCTCTACGCGGCACATAAATAACCTATTTTCCTTTGTGGCAAAAAGGAACGCGAACCGTTTAATACGCTCTTACAGAGGCTTTTATCTCTTTAGAGGATGAGGCCTAGAAGCGTCTGAAGTAGTAGGGCGGTTTAAAGTCACTTACGCCACCACAGTATTGGTGGCGCTTCTGCCTGGTAGCGCTGTCGGGCCAGCCAAATACCCAAGCTTATGTCTAGCATCCCCGCTAGACGTAGGTAGCGAGGGTTGTCTGCGAACCAACGGCTGAGCTTGCCCATACTTTCGGGGGCGAGTAGAAGCGCTACCCCTGCCACGATGACGTATATTGAGGAGAACCGGATAAAACGCATAATGTCCTTGTTCGGCATAGTACGGACCTCCTAGCTCGGTAGCTTCATGTTAGTAACTTATACCCTAATAACCTCTGCCAGAGTCCGACCGTTTCGAGGCGAAGGTGAATGGGGTAACCTGCCCACTTGGTGCAGGGCCCTTTCTTATGGTATTCCAGTGTCCTAAAAGGGACAGATGGTACGGCTCGAGAAAGCAGAGTATTCCGTATGAAAGCGCGTACATTACTGTGGACCATGATCAAGATTCTTGGTGGTCTACTGCTTCACTTTTTCGTTGGGCTCAAGGTGCAGTCTCGGCTGGCTGCCACGCTAAATAAGCCTAGAGCGTGCCCAGCAGCTTATGCCTGGGTGCTGGAGCGTCCACGCCGGATCCGCCAAGAAGTGCCCCACGTATTCAATAGGATTGGTATGCGCCCCGGTGAACGTGTTCTGGAGGTTGGCTGTGGCCCAGGCATCTACACGGTGCAGGCTGCCTCTCGCCTGCAACCAAATGGCCAACTTGTTGCCGTAGACCTACAACGAGAGATGGTCGAGCGTGCATCGGAGCGTATCAGACAAGCCGGGCTTGATGACGTCGAGTTTCATATCTCCGATGCCCACCAGTTGCCACTTGAGGATTCCAGCGTGGATCGAGCCTTCTTGGTCGGTGTACTACCCGAGATCCAGATCCTCAACGAGCACTCGCCGAGTTACGGAGGGTGCTACGCCCAGATGGCACTCTCTCAATTTCTGAGGGGTTTTTTGATCCGGATTATCGATTCACCTTCGAAACCGTTCTGCAGGTACAGCAGGCGGGATTTGTATTGTTAGAACGATTCGGTAACTTATGGCAATACACAGTTAACTTCCAGAAAGCTTAATGAGAGTAATCCCCCTCTCGATAGGATCCCAGTCTTCTGGTAAATGATGTGGAAACTTGGCTTCTAGCAGCTTAATTGAGATTAGGCGAATGGAGCCCTGCCGACTTCGAGGAGGGTAGTCTGTTGCAGACTACCCCACTATAAGGAAAAAGTATCCGTGCTAGCGACGTAA
>JAFAPF010000412.1 GCA_019247245.1 Rubrobacter sp.
TTGAGCGCGTGAATCTGAGCGTCTTCGAGTTCAACGAACCAGCGATCTCATCGTACGAGAAAATAGGGTTCAAGAAGGAGGGACGAATAAGCCGGGCGGTACGGCGCGCCGGGGCGTACCGGGACGCGATCACCATGAGGATCCTTGCATCCGAGTGGCACGAGGATAGCGCTTAGCCTCCCCTCACCTCAGCACCAAAAGCCTCCCGTAACCGACCGGATATGCGGGCGATCTCTTCCTTGACCTCGACATCGGTGAGGGTCTCTTCGGCCTGGAACGTGAAGTTGAGCGCAACGCTCTTCCTACCAGGGGGTACCTGAGATCCTACGTAGACGTCAAAGACGCGAGCCTCCGCGAGGATCGAACTACGTAGCTGTGCCACGGTATCGAGCATGTCGCCGACCCTAACCTCTTCGTCCACGAGAATGGCGAGATCCATTGAGACAGCCGGCACGTTGTAGAACAGCGCGAAGTGTGGGGTAGGATCGGGCTCGACAGCAGCAAAGTCAACCTCGAAGGCGCAGACGGGCCATCCCTCTAGCCCGAACATCTGGGCCGTCTCGGGGTGCAACTCACCGACCCAGCCCACCTCCGCGCCACGGAGGAGCACCGCGGCGCTTCGACCGGGATGAAGAAAAGTCCAGGGTCGCGGCTCAAACGTAGCACTGGGGACCAGACGCTCGACGAGCCCCTTGACCTCGAAGAAGCCTGCCGTCAAAGCCGGGGCGTTCCACACAGACGCGCGAACGGTCCCCGCATAGAGACCCGTAACCTTTTGAAACTCCGCAACCCCTATGAGAAGGTCGGCTGCGGCATCTCCGTCCGAGTCCCCACGGCTAGTATCCCCTAGCAGACGATAACGCAAGGCAGCGTCGCGCAGCTCTAGGGGCTGCTCTCGTGGCTCAAAAACGCGACCAACCTCGAAGAAGGCGCCTCCGCGGACCCCGAAAGAGCGGTTGCGGGCTGCGGTATCGAGAAGGCCCGGCAGGAGGGAGGTACGAAGGTTGCTTGCCTCGGCGCTCAAAGGATTGCGCAGCTTGAGGGTTCTTTGGACATCAAGCCCCTCGTTCCAGCGGGCAGGACCAAACGGGTAGGTCATGGTCTCTACGAACCCGAGACCCGCCAGGAGATACCGGAGGCGTCGGAGCTTGCGCTGCTCCCGCGTCATGCCGCCGGGAAGCGGGACACCCGGAAGCCTCTCCGGCACGTTTTCGAGGCCTATTAAGCGTCCAACCTCCTCGATGAGGTCAGCTTCGCGCCGGAGGTCCCGGCGGAAAGTCGGTACGGTAGTGGAGAGCTTTCCGTCTTCACGTTGAACCTCACATCCTAGGAGCTCGAGCCTCTGCGCGGCCTCGCTCGCTTCGACCGTCATCCCGAGCAGAAGCTCTGTGCGCTCGAGCCTGAGGGGCACCTGCCAGGGCCGTGCGGGATCTGGGTAGTGACTCAGGGTGTCGGATGCGGAACGACCGCCGGAGATCTCCGCGATGAGGCCGGTCACGCGGTCCATCGCGTAGGAGACCATGTTAGGGTCGAGATCGCGCTCGAAGCGCCCAGAGGCGTCGGTACGCAGGCCGAGACGCTGAGAGGTCTCCAAGATGTTGCGCCCGGCAAAGGTAGCGACCTCGATCAGAACGTCGGTTGTCTGTTCGCCGACCTCGGCTTCTTCTGCGCCCATGACGCCGGCGACGACGAGCCCGCGCTCTTCGTCTGCGATAACAAGCATCTCCTCGTCGAGAACACGGGTCTGGCCATCCAGGAGGGTCATTTCCTCGCCGGGGTACGCCCGACGGACAACGATGCTATCTCGTACTCTGGTGGCGTCAAACGCGTGGATGGGTTGGCCAGTCTCGAGCATTACGCAGTTGGTGGCGTCGACGATCGCGTTTATGGAACGCATCCCGGAGGCGTAGATGCGGCGGCGTATAAAGAGAGGTGCTCTGCCACCGGGCTGGATACCAGAAACTCGGCGCAGGTCATAGCGCGGGCAAAGGTCTTCGGCTCCGACCCGCAAGTCATAGTCTCCTGTTGGACTTCCGCCCGTCTCGTATGTGGGCTCGGGGATACGAAACGTCGTTTTGAGGATGGCAGCCAGCTCGCGGGCGATCCCGATCATACCCCAAAGATCGGGGCGGTTGGGCATGACGTCTATCTCCAGAACGGTCTCGCCGATGGGGAAGTAGTCTTTGAGAGGGTGACCGACCTCGTAGGGGCCGTCGAGAAGCAGTATCCGCTCGTGGTCATTTGAGATACCGAGCTCGCGTTCACTCAGCATCATGCCGTACGATTCGAGGCCACGCAGCTTCGTCTTTTTGAGCTTACGGCCATCAGCAAGAGTACTACCGGGGAGGATTACAGGCACACGGGCACCGGGATAGGGGTTCAGGGCGCCGGCCACGATCTGAACCTGCTGACCTCCGAGGTCCACCTTAGCTACCGAGAGGCGATCGGCGTTGGGGTGCGGGCCGAACTCTATCACCTCCCCCACCACCACTTCACCGCTCATGACGCCGAGTCGCTCAAGGCCGTCAACCTCCTGACTGCGCAAGGAGAAAAGCTCGACCAGTTCCTCGGCTGTGAGGTCGAAATCTACGTACTCGTGGAGCCAACTTAGCGGAACGTGCAAGTATTACCCTTCCAGGGACTAGAACTGCCGGAGGAAGCGGAGGTCACCCTCGAAGAAGAGCCTCAGGTCGGGAATATCGTACTTGACCATCGCCATCCGGTCTGGACCCATCCCGAAGGCGAAGCCAGTGTATTCTTCAGGGTCGTACCCGACCTCTTCGAAGACCGCAGGATCCACCATCCCGGCGCCCCCCATCTCCAACCAGCCGGCGCCTTTGCAGACCTTACAATTGGGATCTTCGCCATCACAGACGAAGCAGCTTACGTCCATCTCGACGCTCGGCTCGGTGAACTGGAAGTAGCTGGGCCTCAGGCGGAGCCGAACGGCCTCCCCGAAGACGTGGCGGGCCATCGCGGTGAGGGTACCCTTGAGGTGGCCCATGGTAAGGCCCCGATCCACCGCCAGGCCTTCGACCTGGTTAAACATCGGGGTGTGGGTCGGGTCAGAGTCGCGCCTGTAGACCCTGCCGGGACAGACGATGTAGACAGGGGGCTCCTGGGAGAGCATGGTCCGCACCTGGACCGGCGAGGTGTGCGTACGTAAGACGAGACCCTCATCGAGGAAGAAGGTGTCCTGCATACCACGAGCCGGGTGACCGGGCGGGATACTCAAGGCCGTGAAGTTGTAGTAGTCGGTCTCAACCTCGGGGCCCTCGGCAACGCGGTAGCCCAAGCCCACGAAGAAGTCTACGAGCTCGTCTATGACGCGTTGTGAGGGGTGCAGGCTTCCCTTGGGGTACGGAGTTCCGGGGAGAGTTACGTCCACGGCCTCGGCACGCAGACGCTCCTCGCGCTCGACGGCTGTTAGCTCTGCCCCTCGTGCTTCGAGAATCGCCTCTATGCTTCGAGAAGCTCGATTGGCCGCTCCACCGATTTGGGGACGCAACTCGACCGGCAGCTCTCGAATGCTTTTTTTCATCTCGGTGAGCGCCGCCGATCGACCAAGGTACTCGATACGGAGCTGCTCTAGCTCCGCTAGAGTTTGTGCAGACTCGATAGAGGCCCACGCATCCTCGACGAGCCTATTAACCTCCTCAAGAGACTTTAGGGCCCTCCGCGCTGCTTCAAGAGGATTCTGTACTCCCTGTGCCTTCTCGAGGGCTTCTAGCGTCCTCTGCGCCTCCTCAAGAGGGTTATTTCTTTGCGCGTCTTCGAGGGTTCCCAGCGCCCTCTGCGTTGTTTTAAGAGGGTCTTGCGCACGTTGCGCCTCCTCGAGACCGTTCAGCGCCTTCTGCGCCTCCTCAAGAGGATTCTGCCTCCTCTCTACCTCGGCAAAGAGCCTCAATATATGTTCGATCTCAGTCATTTCGAGTAGCTATAGTAGCATACGCATATACGCCTCGTAGAGCAGGATTGAGGCTGCAACCGCAGCGTTCAAAGACGCCGCGAGCGCTGGTATGGTGGCCTGTCGGGAGCAAGCCGCTGCCACCTCCTCGGGGAGTCCGCTCCCTTCGGCGCCGACCACGATGGCAAGCTTAACTGCGGGCAGCGAACCGGGGGCATCTCCCCCTTGAGGCACTGCGGCCACCGTCTCGTATCCCGCAGCGTGGCTGGAAGCCAGGAACTGAAGTGCATCTAGCTCTCTGCAGATGGGGGTGTGGAAGATAGAGCCCATCGTGGCACGAACGGTCTTGGGATTGTAGAGGTCGGCCGTACCCTTTGTGAGGGCGACCCCGGCCCCGAAGGCATGGGCCGCGCGGACAACGGTGCCTACGTTCCCGGCGTCCTGAACACCACACAGAAGAACAATCCGATCTCTGTTAAGCATAAGCTCTTCGGTAGAGACATCGAGGAATGGAAATACGGCAACGGGACCAGTCGGAGTACTCAGCGTTGAGAGCCTGCGAACAGCGTTGGGGTCAGTGAGGAGGTGCACGGGCGAGGCGGGTGCTTCTTCTACGAAGCTCTGACCCTCGGCGAGAAAGAGGCGCTCGACTTCGCGGTATTTCTTTTGTTTCAGCTTGGCGAGCCGTTTGAGGACGGCGGCAGAGATCATACGCCGGAGGAGTTGAGCCTCAGAGCAGCGTCAGGGCGAAGAGGACGCCAAAAGCAGCCGCGCCCACGGTCACCCACGCGATGTAGTCGCTTGGGTGACCGCTGTGCAAGTCACGCAGCCGGCTCGAAACACCCCGCACGACACCTGCAAGCATGCTCGGTGGACTGTATCGCAAGTGGCGGCCGAAGAGCGTGAGGAACGCCAACGCGAGAGCCCCAACGACCGAAACGACGGGGTATATCAAGAGAGTTTCCAGGGGCGCGTGTGGAGCTTGCACCGAGGCCTCGCCCCCGTACAGGACAGCAGCCGCGTACGCCTGGTGATCGAGGAAGCGAGCAGTCGCCTCCCGCGCTTCATATGCGAAGTCCGGTAATACACCCACGGCGAGCGCCATGATCAGCAGCCCAATCGCCGGCACGAATAGAACAGCCGGCGCCCGGTCGCACGCTTCCTGTGTCTCGGGCTCGGTCTCCAGGTCAGCTTGCTCGGATAACGGGTCACGCTTCGGCTTCTGACCCCAGCCGAGGAACACCCGCGCAGCTGCGCGCAGCATCGCCCCCGCGGTGATGATGGAGGCAAGGGTGAATAGGGCGGGCACCCATGCGTAGCCCTGGTCGAGTGCTGCTTCCTCGACCATAGACTTACCGAGGTAAGTGCCGAAGGGTGGGAGTCCCGCCAGCGCTAAGCCGCCGAGCCCGAAGATCGCCCCAGTAAAAGGTAGTTCGCGGCCGAGGCCCCACAAGCGTATCTCGTCTACCCGGGCGTACACGTGCTGAAGGATGCCAACACCCACGAAGAGTGATGCCTTGACGAGGCCATCGCCCAGCACGTACACGGCGGTTCCCGCCAATCCATCTGATGTGAGTAGGCCGATGCCGACCAGAAAGAAGCCAATGTAGCTCACCACGGCAAAGGCGAGCAGCCGCTTGAGGTGATGCTGAAGGAAACACATGGTAGCACCTAGGAGCGCGGTGAGGATCCCGGCGCCGACGAGGATAGCTCTCAGCTCGGCCTCGTGAGACCCGAGCGACACACTGAATGCTGTCCAGTAGATGCGCGCGACCGCGTAGAGACCGAGCTCGCTCATGGCACCGGCGAAAAGGATACATACCGGGGTCGGGGCGACGGTGTAGGCATCGGCTAGCCAGAAATGGAAAGGCACCACACCAGCTTTGACGAAGAACCCCGCGGCCAGAAGGGCAAAGGCTACGACGACGAGCCGG
>JAFAPF010000424.1 GCA_019247245.1 Rubrobacter sp.
CTCCTCGGTGTACCCCTTCTCTAAAACCTCCTCTCGTGCCGGAGCGAAGTATTCGTAGAGCTCCTTGAGGGACGGAGAACCCTCGCCTCGCTCGGTGGTGAGGTGTACTGGTTTGAGGTGCAGTGCTCCTTCAGAAAGGGTGACCTGTAGCATGCTCTCCTCGGTAATGCCAAGCTCCTTACGAAACTCAGCAGGAATGGTGATTTGACCGCCCCTGAGGGGCCTAACAATCCGTGTCATACGCTTTGGTTGTGGCATCGTGCATCATCTCGTTTGTAAGGCGATGAATACAGATTTACAACTACTGTATTTTACAGTATTGTGTACGTTGTGTTAATAACAAGGCATTCGATACAGCCTAAGAGAGCTTAAATCAAGGCAAAAGATGCAACTTTATTGTACTGAGGGGTTTAGACTACAGGATCATCTAGCTTGTACCCGCTCGTCTTTTTTGAGGTGGTAGAAAAGGTTCTAGGAAAGGAATCAGATCTTCTAGCAAGGCTCCTAATGGGCACCAAATGGACAGTGAAGAAGCCGGAACAGTGCACTTTGGGCGAGTGGATAGAGTTGGGGTGCAAGCTGCGAGATGCACCCGACCGGGAAATCCTCTCCTTGATAGGCAGCGTAGAGACCTATCTCGAAGACCAGCTGTACGAGAAAACATTACCGAGCAGCTTCGACTATAGGGAGTACGTCCAAAGGTATGCAGAGACGATCCTAGTAGCAGCCCGAGACGAGCTCAGAAAGAGGAACTTGGAGCAGCTCGGGTGAGAGAGGCCAAAGCAGTCACCTGACATCTTTCTTGATTCTCGTTACGGTACATAAGAGGTTGAGATCTCCTCTAAGCCTACAAAGGGCATAAAATGAGGGCCAGAGTGCAGAGAGAACTTACCCTCCTTGCGACCTGTACTATGTCATCCTACCCACCTGTCGGACGAAGTGATAGGCTACAGCCTCGCCTCGATAAGAGATGGGGATCATATCGGTCTCCGCAGCAAACGTGGAGCCGTCTTTACGCATCCCTCGGAACCTGAAGGTAACTGGGAAGACGAGCGCAGCTACCCGGTTGTGATAATTCCAGGAAAACATTCTCCGGTCTTCCTCGGCCACGAAGTTGTCGAGGAACGGCTGTGTCGCCGACCACTCCTCTACCGTAAAACCAAAGAGCTTGGCCAGTTGCTCGTTACACACCTTGTGCGTTTCATCCAACCACAGGTACACTCCATCGGGGCTCTGCTCCATAATGGGCCGGAATTGTTCGGCAAGCTCTCGGATAATGTCTTCAGGCTTGCTTGGTCTCAATTGCCTCTTCCCAAGAAGAGCTTCAGAGAGAGCCTACTACTCATCCCACGCCTCAACGTTTACCTGCTGGACGATCTTCCCATTTTGCAACTCAAGGGTGGTTGCCGCTAGAACGCGGGTCCCATCGGTATATTCACAAGCTTCATTAAACGCTACACGATCATCGCCGATGACCTCCCGCTCGATGCGGTGCGTCATTGCCCGCCCGCAGACATCGTTTAGGTACTCGGTGATCTGTTCTTTGCCGTGCAGTTCGCGAGGTGAACTGGGGGTAGTGTAGCGATTGACTATACGCAGCTCGGCATCATCAGCATAGAGGTTGATAAGCAGTTCGGCATCAAGCTGCTCGATACCACGACGGAAAGCTTCGAAATCGAAGCTGACATTCTGTTCGCTCATCTGTGTAGTGTACCCCCTTTTTGGTTACGTTCGTTACTGGTCACATACTCGCTACATTGGGGAATGGCCGATTTACTGTTGCATGCGGTTCTCACCTCCTTTCTCTCCCTTTGGAATCATAGGAAGGTTGGAAGCCGCACGCAACTTTGAAGCTACTAAACAGTTTGGCCTATCCTAGGAAGCTACCCCTTTACCTCTGAGGTTTCTCTCGTAGCAGCCATGGGCAGTCAGAGAATGGACGTTCTCCGACCAGCTCTCTGTCAAAAACGACCGTTTATGAAACATGGGTGCAGTATCAGAAAGGGTCCAGCGTGTTGAATAACTCCTTCGTACCGCTTTCTAAGCCCGTTCGGGAACTCAAAATCCCCGCTTTTGTAGTGTTTCAACCTTGTTTGCTGGCATTTCGGCGCTGTCTTGGGTCACCGAGTGGTCCGACAACGACTTTTTCAACACGCTGGGTGGGTTTTGATACACGTTCTCGTGCCAAAAATTACGCCCTATGAACGCGCCAAAGTCATGATCTAGTCTGGACTTCGAAGCGGTAGCCTAGGCCTCTGACAGTGTGGATGTATTCATAGTCACTCTCGCTCGCCAACGCCTTCCGGATGCTTCGAATGTGCACGTCTAGAGTGCGTGAGAGGTGCACATCCGCGTGATGCTCCCAAACCTCTCTCACAAGCTCCTCCCGGTACTTGAGCTCACCCGATCTTGAGGCCAAAGCCGCCAACAGCTTGAACTCCATTGGCCTTAGGTACAGGAACTTCTTCTTTATACGGGCAGTATAATTCTTCGTATCCAGCTCCAGATCACCGGCCGTAAGGATCTTGCCGCGAGTACCGGGTGAGAAGGGGTTCCGTTTGAACTTAGCGTTGATCCTTGCTACGAGCGACTTCGTGCCAAATGGTGCGGTCACGCAGTCGTTAGCACCGGCCTCGAAGCCTTTGATTTCGTCTTCCCCTTGAGCATTCTTAGGGGCAATCATCATTATTAGGGCATCGCGATCTTCTCTGCGGATCGTCTCGCAAACGCCTATGCCGGACTTCTCTCCTTGCAGCATCAAGTCGATCATAATAAGGTCGGGTCTTAGATCGCGGGTAAGCGTTAAGGCCTGGTCCTCGCTGCTGACCTTATACACATCAAAGCCTTGCTGGGTGAGGTTGTGGGCCTGCCCGGCAAGGACACTTTCGTTATCCTCTACTGTTATTAGAACTGTTGGCTGCATCACGTCTTCTCCAAAGCGGAAGATGTCGTTGGGTGAAGCGCCAGGTGCGTATAGTATTCCTTCCGAGTAAGGCGTCCATTCAAGCGTTCAAGACCTAATGACGTCCTCAACTTCTTTACCTCCTTGTCATTGTCATCCTCCACCTATAACAATGCGCAACCTTCTTTAAAGAAGAAGGTGCAGCAGAAGGTTGGTTATGGTTTTGCTAAAGGCCGCAAGGCTTCAGCTGCCAATAGAGACTGTTTGGTAAATAGCTAAGGGGCTACCTGCTGACTGTACCGCTCGCTGTAATTCAGAACGAATTCGTAATTGCAGCGAGAAACCACGATGCTGGAAGCATTAAGGATGAATCTGTCCCCCTCAGAGCTAGCTCTGGTAGCTACTCCCTGCTGCCAGAGGGGGTACGCTTTAGCAAGTATCATGGTTGACCATGATAGCCAAACTCCCAGCAAGGAAGCACTATGTCATATCCATCTCGTAAAATTATTAATTTCCCACCTGAGGTAGAGGCAGTCTTGCGCGAGTTCCGCACATGTGAGATGTCTACTTTAGCCAAAGACGGCACCCCTATTACCTGGCCTGTGCTGCCCTTCTGGCGGCCAGAAGAGGGTAGATTCCTCATCACCACTTCGGTTGGTCTACCTCAAAAAGCTTTCAACGTCCGACGCAACCCTCATGTCTCGCTCTTGTTCTCCGATCCGACTGCTAGCGGCCTTATACATTCTTCTGCCGTGTTAGTACAGGGTACTGCCGAGGCGCCGGACGAGGTCGTAACCTCCATAGTGGGATTCGAGGATGAGATGCGGCAGGTCTTCCAGCGGCAGCCAGCGTCGGGCGTGTACAGTAGCAACCCGTTCGCACGCTACCTGTTCGATTGGTACTACATGCGGCTGCTCATACACGTCACATCACACCGCCTACTATGGTGGCCGGAGGGCGACTTCCAAAGGACGCCCCTTGAGGCGGAGATCGAAGATGTGGGGTGAGATCGTTGAGCACCTCGCTGAGTTCCCCAGCGCGGTGTTGACGGGCGTGGATGCGAAGGGCTACCCGTTTAGCATACGCTGTCGGCCTGAACCGGATGATGCGCAGGAGGAGTTGCGGATACGTCTTCTCTACGATACCCCTGCTATCCGACCCGGCCCCGCTAGCTTGCTCTGCCACAGCCACGACGAAAATCTCTGGAACCAAAAGAGCTTCCTTGTTCGTGGAACACTGAGCCAGGAAGATCAGGGGTGGAGTTTCCACCCCCAGCAGTTTATTCCGGGGGCAGGGACCGGGGGTCTGAGGGGCATGGTTGGTTTCATAGCTGGCGCACGTAAGAACACCAAGCGCTACCTACGCAGGCGCAGATTAGCTCGACCGAGCGTTCCATGGGACGAGATTGAGACGATCAAAAGGCAGGCCAAGGGCTGAAAGTAAGAGTGGTACTAACGGTCTGTCCAAACACCGTTAGTACAGTAGGGACAGTTGATCTTTATGCCTGCCTCAGTTTTTAGTGGGGGAGCAGCGTGTTCCGAACACGTTGGTTTATGAAACAAGGGTGCAGTATCGAAAACGGTCCAGCGTGTTGAAAAACCCCCTCGTGCTCTTTTCAGAGCCCTGTTCGAGGCCTGAGAACCCCGGTTTTGTGATATTTCAGAGGTGTTTCAGTCCTGTTTTGGAGCCACTTATAGTCCGACAGCGACTTTTTCAACAGCCTCGGTCCTTTTTGAAACACATCTCGCCGCTCACTCAGGGCGCACGCGTTTTCTCGCATCTTATCCACCATCGCTAGATGTTGTGGTGGCGCTCACCAGCGCCACGAACCCGGAAGCACACTTTGCGTTCCGGGCGGCTAGATTTTAGTCACTTTCCTATATTTGAGGTTCTGGAAAGACCCTTCTTCTAGGCAATAGAGTGAATAAGGCTTTTTAGCTAGCAGACCATTAGAAAATATTGTCTTACCCCATACAAAAATACTCCACCTGGAGTATTCGACAAGTCCTCTCGGCCCTGTAACCTTAGGGCACATAACGGTACCATTAGCGCTCAGCGAACCGCAGCTCTATACTGCACCCTATACCACAAGGGGGTTGATGATGGCCACGACTACGGATGCCAGTATGAGAGAAACAACATTCCCCTGGTGGCTGGTTCTCTTGGAGGGGATTTTTGCAGCCATCTTGGGAATCCTTCTTTTGATAGAACCGGCTGCCACAGTTGTCTTTCTGGTTCAGGTCTTGGGCTTCTACCTGCTGATCGAGGGCATCTTACGGATCAGCAGCATGTTTATGGACACTTCTTTGTGGGGCTTGAAGCTGAGTATTGGAATACTGGGCATCATCGCTGGCATAGTAGTCTTAAATCATCCTTTGTTGAGCGCCATCGCAATACCCATCTACATCGTTTACCTGGTCGGTTTCCTGGCCATAATCGAAGGGATCATTGGCCTGATCCATGCGTTCCAAGGAGGTGGCGTGGGCGCCGGGCTCTTAGGGATCTTGGCAATCATTTTTGGCCTCGTAGTGGTGCTTAACCCCTTGATTGGGGTGGTAGCCCTGCCGTTCGTCTTGGGAGGGTTCATGCTAGTGGGCGGCATTGCCGCCATCGCCACGTCATTCCGCCTGCGTTCAAGCTCTGCTGCCCCACTAACTTGAGTTAAGGGGTCTGTAGTGAAGTAGGAGGGCAAGGGGTAGGTAGGCAACTCCAGTCCTATCTATAAAAGAGAACTGCACTTTGTATTCTCGACAACAAGTAAG
>JAFAPF010000463.1 GCA_019247245.1 Rubrobacter sp.
GCGACATCCGCCAGACCATAAGCAAATGAGTGCGCAGTACCGGATCGGAAGCCTTCCGGTAGAGACTCTCTAACCGGCGGGACTCCGATTGCTCTGAATTTCGTTTCTCATCCATATCTCGAAGTGTACAACCGGATTCCGTATCACAGCCTTCGAACGCTCCCGGTTCGAAAACTCCCAATCCTTCGGTGCAACCTGGCCAGCAACAGAGCCCTTCTTCCTGGACACCAGACAACCAACCGCAAAGTCCCTCAGGTACGCCAGACAACCAACAGCAGAGTCCTTCTTCTGGGACACCAGACAACCAACCGCAAAGTCCTTCTTCTGGAGCACCAGACAACCAACAACAGAGTCCTTCTTCTGGGGCACCAGATAGCCAACAGCAAAGTCCTTCTTCTGGGACACCAGATAGCCAACAGCAGAGCTCACCTAACAACTCAGTAGGAGGGGATCAACACGAAACCCCCTCTTCTTCTCCGGCACCCCAAGGGAGTGCTAACCAGCAGCAAGCTTCCTGAGTGGGGAGCGGCCTTGTAAACTGAGCGTAGCACCACTCGTAACTCCTCGGGCCGAGAACAAGAGGGACGAGCTTGCGCCCACCCTGCGGCATGAGTTTCAGAGCTGCAGCCCTTCTTGATATGGCCCTTTTGCCTTGTTCCGAAAATGCCCCTTTAGTGAAACACGATACCCTCTAGATGTACCCCTAGATATTAGCTTATCTATGCGGCATTCGCTGCTTGGACCGTATCAAAAACGGTTGGGTTTTGGAACAAAGCGGCATCCTACCCTCTCCTTAGAGACGCAGATTCTCCTTCCTGCCAATGCCTCTACCTGTATTGCTTTGAGATGAACCTGAGCGGCGATCCGGTCGCTTGGTGCAAGATCTTGATTCATTTCCTCCTCAACTCCTAAAGGATGCCACGCTGCGTGAGCAAGCGCTCAAGGACCGCGGCATTGCTGATCTCCCCCGCCCGAGATGCGTAGACTAACGTAACGACTTCGTGCCGCGCCCGCTCCGCCAAATCATCCATGATCTCCTGCGCCTCCGGCGTCTCTAGCTCACGTCCGTAGCGCTCTTGAAACTCTTCCCACTTTTTCGGATCGTGGCCATACCAACGCCGCAAGGCCTCAGAAGGGGCAACGTACTTCTCCCAGGCGTCGAGCCGGGCTTTTGCCTTACTCACTCCACGCGGCCAGAGCCGCTCTACCAGCACGCGATATCCGTCCTCCGCTGTGGCGGGTTCATAGATGCGCTTCGTCTTGATCAAGATACCTCCTGTGCCTACACGGTGAAGATTATCAGGGACGTTCTGCAGGGCTTTGACGAAGTCTTTGCCGATAACGCGGCTACCACTCGCTTTTGAAGCGGCAGCAGGCCTCCTAGCGCTGCCCAGAGACACCGCCTGAAGCTCACCTACGGTCCCTGTTGCGTCGGGTCATTCGCGAGTGGCCTAGATGTTGGGCGTAGTTAAAAACGTCCTGTACCCCGAGCTTCAGATGCTCTAGGCTGCCCACATGATGCCTAACGACACTCAGCCCGCAGGTGGACCCATGGACAAGATCAGCCTCATGAGCCTCGAACAGCTCGAACATCAGCTTCCGCTGGCACAGAACTCCCTGGAAGCCGTCGAGTTGGAACTCGAAGCGCTCATGGCACTGAGAGACGCCAACATAATCCGCGTAGCGGCTATGACGGCGAGGCTCGCTACCCTGCAGCAAGAAGAAGAGGGCACCAAGCTTTCGAGAATCGGATGAGGCCGCCCTCTACCCGTGGCGCTCCTGGCGGTCATCAGAAGCTTCCGGTATACCTTTTTAACTGACCACCAAGGAGCGGCTTTCTTTTCTCTACGATGGAGGGGGGACGGATTGAAAGATCGCACGCAAGAGGGCTCGATCGCCGAGAGAGGGGCCAGGTGGGCAGGAACCTTGCTCGCGGTGCTCGGAGCGGCACTGGTGGTGATGTCCGTGCTCGGCGAAACACCCTGGTAAGGGGTGCGAAAAGGAGGATGCGCATCGGCAACGCGATAGGTGCGCTGCTCCGAAGAATGTCCATATTCTGAGCGGATCGGCACCCCGCCCCTTTGGCGCAATCCAGGTAGGTCTTCAATGAGACCTTAAGAAGCGGAGCCGCCGGCTTCGAGCCTTTCGTCCAAGCGCTGCAAAAGGGTACTGTGCCCCTTGTTCTCGGACTCGTACGCTCGCAGCTGCCTAATATCCTCGGCGCTAAGCCCGCCCAATCTTTCGCTCATTTGCTCGACGGTGAGCGAGTCGTAGTCCTCCAGCGGTAGTTCGGCACCCACCCGCCTTTCGGGGTGAGCCTCAGTAGTAGTAGTTCTCTGGGCTTCCGTGGCACCTCTTTGGGCCGCCTGCGTGCTTCCCTGGGCGAAGGAAAACATGGAGTTCAGGAAATCCCTGTAAACATCGACGGACTCCTGGGCGAGTGCCTGCGCTGCCTCCTGGCTCCGCTCGGTTTGCTCGGCCAGCTCTTGCGAAGCGCCCCGGGTCTCCTCCGCCTGCCTGCGGAGGTTTTCGACCACGGCGCTGAAGAATTGCTGGGCCAGCTCGGCATTGAGTTCTTGGGCCGAAACACCGCGCTCGGTCGCTGCCCGGTAGGACTCTGTTACGGCATCGGCGAACTGCTCGGCTGCTTCGTTTATCCTCTGCTGCCGTTGGTCGTCCATTGGCATACACTCCTCTAAGCTAGCTTCGAGGGACCGTACGTTATTGCCGATAGACGAACGAACTAAACCGAAGATTGGAGGTACTTACAACACAATCGTAAGTACCCCAACCGCGAAAGCCTTACGGCCGGTACACCTTCTCATGGAACTCTCGCAACCATATGATGTACGCACGTTGCACCTCTACCCACGCATCGACGCCTCGGAGCATCGGCTCCCCCAGCGATCCCCATAACCTCCAATACGCCTTGGCCTGTTCGGCGAAGGTGTT